>MHBG01000009.1:0-2878 GCA_001804785.1 Lentisphaerae bacterium GWF2_45_14 | reverse complement strand
ATACAATACTGCGCGGTATGAAAAAAATATTTCCCGATGCCGAAATGTCCGAAGAGGATGGCTTCAGATTTGACTGGCCCGGCGGCTGGGTGCATCTTCGCGCTTCGGCTACGGAACCTGTCGTCCGGATGATAGTGGAGTGGAAAACGCCCGAGGGCGCCGAGGACTTGGCATCGCATGTAATGGCTTATCTGGAAAGGACATCTGTCCAATGAAAAGGAAGCAGACCCTTAAAGTAGGTGTAAGCGGGGTGCGTGGAATCATCGGCGATTCCCTTACTCCTGGTTTGATATGCGGGTTCGCCGCCTCATTCGGGGAATATGTGGGGCAGGGCAGGGTAGTTGTATCGAGGGACACAAGACCCACGGGTGAGATGGTCGAACATGCCGTAATCGCCGGACTCATTTCCGTTGGCTGTCAGCCGCTTCTTACCGGAGTGTTGCCGACGCCGTCCGCGCAAATTCTAGTGGATGAGTGCAAGGCGAATGGCGGAATCGTGATAAGCGCGAGTCATAATACCGTTGAGTGGAACGCTCTCAAATTTATCGGTCCCTCCGGCCTATTCCTCAATCACACAGAGTCGGCCGAACTTCTTGACGTATATAACCAGCCCGATACAACTTATGTAAAGGAACAGGACTACAGGAGTATAAAGACGATAGACGGCGCTTTTGATTACCATAAAAAGCGTATATTCAATAGAATAAATGTCGATGCCGTAAGAAAGGCCGGTTTCCGCGTGGCCGTGGATTGCTGTAACGGAGCCGGTTCCCTTTTTAGCCGTGCCTTTCTTCAAGAGCTTGGCTGTGAAGTCATCAGTATTTATGATGAAGCCGACGGTATTTTCAGGCGGCCGCCTGAACCCATTCCTGCCAATATCGGAAAACTCTGTTCAACAGTCGTGGAAAACAATTGCGCCGTCGGCTTCGCGCAGGACCCGGACTGCGACCGCATTTCCATCGTGAGAGAGGACGGAATCCCGGCAGGCGAGCAGTTCTCGATAGTTCTTGCTGCCGAACATGTTCTTTCTAAAACACCCGGCAATATTGTAGTCAATATCCAGACCACAAGGGCCATAGAAGATGTCGCCTCTAAATACGGAGCCAATGTCCTCTATTCCAAGGTTGGTGAGGTAAATGTTACAGGAAGAATGCTGGAGGAGAATGCTGTCATCGGCGGCGAAGGCGGCTCAGGCGGGGTAATCTGGCCCGCCGTTCATCCCTGCCGCGACAGTTTCACCGCGATGGCCCTTATTCTGGAAATGATGGCGTTGAGAGGCAAATCACTGAGTTCTATAATAGAAGAAATTCCTGCTTATTTTTACGCAAACCGGAAAATCTCCTGTTCCGCGGTAAACGCGCAGGAGGCCGTGAGGAAACTCAACACAAAGTATGCCTCTCTTAATCCCAAAAGCTTTGACGGCATAAGAATAGACTTCCCTGACGCCTGGATACTTGTAAGACCTTCCAATACAGAGCCGGTGATAAGGCTTACCGCCGAGGCCTTGCATGAGAAGGTGGCCAATGAACTTATTGAACGCTTCAGCTCCGAAATCTCCGGAATGATATGATTTTTGCGGGTATAATAACCGGTGTTATTGCTGCGTTTATGCAGTCGTGCTCCTACCTAGCCTCGAGGTTCTTTTTATCCAGACACATGAGTCCTATGGGGCTTTTTATTCTCTCCCATATCACAATGGGGCTGATATCGCTTGTGATGCTTCCTTTTTTCTTTCCTGAAAATCCGCCGCCCTTTTCAAAATATGTACTGCCGCTCTGCGGAATGTCGTTTTTTTACATGGGGGGGCAGCTCGCTTTTTTCAGGGCAATCAAATATGCCGAGGCTTCAAGAGTATCACCCCTTCTTGGAATAAAAGCTGTGATACTGACGGTGTTAAGTTCGGTTTTTCTAGGATGCTCATACACGTACTTGCAGTGGCTGTCCGTTTTTCTTTGCGTGTCCTCGGCTTTTGTGTTGAACTGGAGCGGCGGTTCTATGCCGATTAGAAGTATCATGTGGACTTTTGCGGCGTGCTTTGGATATTCGCTTTCTGATCTGAGTATAAAAAGTACGGTCGACTGTTTTCCCGAGATGGGAATTATTCAACGTTCTTTGCTCAGCGTTTTTATGTGCTATTTAATCTGCGGATTTACGGGACTTTGCCTTTTGTTCTTTTTTAGAAGAAATGTCTCGTACCGGGCCGCCCGCGATTCCTTGCCGTTTTCCATATTGTGGATGGGATCCATGTTCTTTCTATTTACCTGTTTTGCGCAGATCGGACCCGTTTTCGGAAATATAATCCAGTCGAGCAGGGGTATAATCTCGATTGTAATCGGGCTTGCTGCAGCATCGCTGGGCTTTGTCGCCCTTGAACAGAAAACAAGTGGCAGTGTCTTTACCAGAAGGCTTGTCGCCGCTGTGATGATGACTCTTGCCATATGCATGTTTTATTACGGCGCAAAATAAAGATCAATTCCGAAAAATGAAGTTATGAACGGATATGGAAATTGATTTTATCATATATGGTATTGACATATTCAAATATGATACTATAATAACCATATATGAAAAATGAAGTACCATCATTGCAAAGAGGATGCGATATCCTCAAAAAAGTAAGCGAAAAGCCAGGGATCAGCGCAACCGAGCTGGGGGATTTTTTTGCGATACCGAAAGCAAGTCTTAACAGGATGTTGAAATGCCTTTTGGATAACGGGTTTTTGAGTCAGAATTTAAAAACAAAAGGTCTATTTCCGGGGTGGACAGTACTGGAGATGATTGTAGGATATTACGAAAATGATCCCCTGACTTTCGCCGTCAGGCCGATGCTGTCGAGGCTTGCCGAAAAGTGGCAGGCTACATTTGTCGTGTACGAATA
>MHBG01000008.1 GCA_001804785.1 Lentisphaerae bacterium GWF2_45_14 | reverse complement strand
GTCAAGGGTCAACACCTGAGACTCAGCCTCCAGCATCAGCGCATCTATCTGATCAGCCGTATAATAATCAGGCGATGCTGAAGAGGGGCTTCCCTCGGAGGCCTTGACTGAATTTAGGGCGACGCATTTATTCCTGAGAATTATGGAAGCATCCGTCAGTCCGGCCGGATATCTTTTGATTTCTATCCATCCCAGAACGCTCTCACTGTTTCCTATTTTCTGGGCAAATCCAACCGTATTGCAGTTGAGTCTGGCAGATATTTTACCATTCGTGAGCGCCGTGGATTCCCAGTCTCCCGAGATATTAAACATGCTGTTTCCTGAATAGACCATAAGCGGATCCTCGACTCCGTTCACGGTATGCACAAAATCCTTATCAATCGAAAGCTCAAAGGAGTCGTCAATCGCAAAAGGATAGGCATTCAAATCTGAATCGACGAATGAGATACACAGCACCGAGGTTTCTCCAAGATAGAAATCCGGAAGATTTGCGGTGCCGAGCTTCGATCCGTCCAAAGGATCAATCAGAGCTCCTGTTTCGGCATTCACCGTAAGGTTGATTTTTTTAAATGTGGACATTTTTTCCCTTTCTCCTATCTGATTTTGTTGTGATCAAATAAATCTTCCCGTCACGTAAATATCGCCGTATTGCCACATCTGCGTAACCGATTTTATCCTAGAGTCTTGAAATGTTATATCAGCCAGCCGTGTTCTGTACACCGTTGATGACAACCCCGGCATTGAGGATGCAGTCTTGATTTCAGCAGAATACGAAGAATCAGAATAGCTGAGTTCGATATATACAACACACGATGAAGAAATCGCTATATCTGTTTCCGGCACGGATACTTTTGTTGTCCCTGCGATAATGTCTCCGGCATTGACCGTTACTTGAATGTCTTCGTCCCCGCTGGTGTTTTTTACCGAAAAGGGTCCGGAATATGAGCATTTGTTTTGCTCTTCGGGGATATACTTCCGTTTCAGATGAAACCTTATACCCCCCGCCTCCATCACCGGCTTTATATATCTGCTTTCCAGAAACTTGAATTCTGTGCTCATTGTCTCTCCATCCGTTATTTGTGTCTTCAAAAGGATGGCCGAGCGTCAAAGAAAAAGGCACAGGTAGAGCGCATCGTTGGGGCAGAAGAAGGCAGATTTCTAGAATGAATTGATGTAGTTCATAACATCCGTCTCGACAGTTTTGTTTCTGACGGAATCAGGGATGGAAGAGAAAATAGCCGGAATGTAGTTTTTCTCTTTTAACTTCCTTAGGGAGTAGGGGAAATTGAGGTCGAAGACCCAGCCGATCTGAAGCATTTTGAGCTCATTTACGGTGCGCAGTCTTTTCATCGGGATTTTTTGCCTCTTAAGCACCGAATCGATAATCCATTCAGCGATACCGCCTGACTCGTCGAGTCCAAGCACGATTGAATGTCCGGTATCCGGGTCCGGAGAATTGTAACGCCCCAGGACGACTCTGTATATATCAAGCTTGTCGGCGTCGCGGATAATTTTTGTGACGAGAGAAGACTCTTTGTCCATTCCTGAAGGTATTTCCATGATATTGTGGTGTTTGACCGCTGAAATGATTATATTTCTAGCTACCGTGCTGACACCGTCAAGAAAGCCGGTATCGTTCATGACCTTTACTGAAAGTTCGCCGTGATTCACGGAAATAGCGTCATTAAACGTCCGGTATTTTTTATACTGTTCAAAGCGCCCTATGTCATGTCCCAGCGCTGTAACGCATGAGATGAATGACATTTCATCGTCAAGTTCCAGAGAAGACGCTAGTTCTGAAGCGAATGTCAAAACCTCGAAAGTATGGAAGCGTTTTATTTCGATATTCTTGTCATAGCTTCCATTCCCGGTCATGAATGTCCGGGCGTAGCTGTCAAAGAATTTCTTCAAACTTTCAAGACTGTTAATATTCATGATTTTTAGTAAATGTCTTCTCTTCGATGCTTAAGCAGCGGAAGCTTGCCGCGAATATTGGAAAGAACTTCAGGATCAAGTTCAGCATAAATAATCTCCTCGTCCTCTCCTGCTTCAGAAAGTACATCGCCCCACGGACTTACGGCCATGGAGTGACCATAGGCCCTGTATGCCGCTTTTATGTCTCGGGCAGGGGAGACCGCGGCGATATAAAGCTGATTTTCCACGGCTCGTGCACGGAACGTTATATGCCAGTGAGCAGGACCTGTAATATCGTTAAATGCCGCCGGAACAAGTATAATTTCGGCGCCCTGCAGTGCGAGTTTCCTTGCGGCCTCCGGAAAACGAATGTCGTAACAAATAAGTATTCCTATTTTTCCGATTGCGGTTTCCACTGTTTTCAGAGAATCACCCGGAACAAAAACTTGCGACTCTCTCGTTCGCAGTTCCTTAAAGTCGACATCGAAAAGGTGGCATTTAGAATGCTCAAGCAGAATATCTCCCGCGGGACCGACAAGATATGAACGGTTGAAATTTTTTCCGTTTTCGCGGATTGCTATCGACCCTGCGCAAATATGAATTTCGAGTCGAGCCGCCGCTTCTCTGATACGGTCGATAGTCGCCTTTCCGTCATCAGCGAGAGACGCTATGCTTTTCAATTCATACGGGTGATAGAATATCTCCGGTAGGACGACCAGTCCGGCGCCATTTTCCGCAGATTCTTCAATCATCGTAAGCGCTTTATCGACAGACTTTTCCTTGTCCCTTAAAGGCTTCATCTGGCAAAGCGCCATTTTGATTTTCTTCATTTTTCAAAACTCCACTTTGCCAGCTATCTGGCGTTTATACGCCGAGGTCAATCATCGCGTTGGCAACTTTTTTGAACCCGGCTATATTAGCGCCATTGACGTAGTTTCCGGCGGTGCCGTACTGTTCCGCGGCTTCTGCGCATGACTTGTGTATGTTGACCATAATGTCCTTGAGACGGCGGTCAACCTCATCGGCATTCCAGCCCAGCCGCATTGCGTTCTGAGACATTTCCAGTCCCGAGGTAGCGACTCCGCCTGCATTGGCAGCCTTGCCCGGCCCGAACAATATCTTGTTTTTGAGAAATATTTCGACGGCGTCGGGCGTTGACGGCATGTTTGCGCCTTCTGAAACGCATATGCAGCCATTTTTAATGAGAGCGTTCGCGTCTTCTTCGGCGAGTTCGTTCTGGGTTGCCGAAGGCAGCGCGATATCGGCCTTGGCGAGCTGCCAGGGTTTTGCGCCTTCGTAATATTCGGCCGATTTAAATTTTTCGGCATACTCCAAGAGACGTCCGCGATAGATATTCTTGAGCTCCATTATAAACTGGAGCTTCTCCGCGTTGATACCGTCCTTATCAAGGATTGTCCCGCTGGAGTCGGACATCGTAACAACTTTTCCGCCAAGCTCTGTTACCTTTTGAACAGCATACTGGGCAACGTTTCCTGAACCTGACACAAGTATCGTGCGCCCGTCAAATGAGGTTCCTCTGGTTTTCAGCATCTCCTGTGCGAAATAAACATTACCATACCCTGTAGCCTCGGGTCTGATTAGACTGCCGCCCCATTCAAGGGCTTTTCCAGTAAGAACGGATTCATGAGCGTTGACAATTTTTTTGTACTGGCCGAAGAGGAAGCCTATCTCGCGCTTGCCAACGCCGATGTCCCCGGCCGGAACATCAGTGTCTGGTCCGATGTGACGGTATAGTTCGCGCATAAAGCTTTGACAGAAACGCATCACTTCGCTGTCGGATTTGCCTTTGGGGTCGAAATCGCTGCCGCCCTTGCCCCCGCCCATCGGCAGGCTTGTAAGGCTGTTCTTGAATATCTGCTCAAATCCGAGAAACTTCAGGATGCTGAGGTTGACGGACGGATGAAAGCGCAGGCCGCCCTTATAGGGTCCTATCGCGCTGTTGAACTGAACTCGGTAGCCATTATTAATCTGAATCTTGTTCTGGTCATTCGTCCACGCCACCTGAAACAAAATTATTCTTTCGGGAATCGCGAGGCGTTCAAGAATGCAGTGTTTTTCATATTGCGGTTCTCCATCGAGAAGATTGCTCAAAGAAATAAAGACCTCTTCCACCGCCTGGAGGAATTCCTTTTCCCACGGACATGACTGTTTCAAGCTCTCAAGGACTTTGGACACATAGTTGTTCATCAAAACACTCCATTCAGTTATTTAAGAAAAACAAGATAAATGTAATTTTATGCAGGATATGGATTTTTCAAGATATTATTACTTTTTTGATGTTACTGATTTTATTTCCGTATCGGTAAGAAATATGATGCCGGACTGCCGCATTGTGTCGGCGTACATATAACACGAAAAGCCCTCTTTAAGCGCGGAAGTATCTACAACTTTTACCGAATCCTGAAAAGCTTTTGCCTTGGGGGCCTGCTCCAGAAGGAGGTTCTTGGAATTAAGGATGTAGGGCACATTGAAGATGTTTTCGTGATTGCTGATATTCATGGCCATGTACATAATCTCCATTTCGACAAGGTCGTTGAAAAAATGGGTGCCAAGCGAGATGTCCGGACTCAGATTCTCATGCATAACAGCCAGTTCACATAACGCGGCGACATTTTTTATTTCATTGAAGGTAACGGGAATACCCAGAGTCGGCATCGCCGTTCCCCAGCGCCCTGGGCCTATTAGTAAAACGTTCATATCCTTGCCGGACAATGAGTTGGTTACTTCACCTATTAATCTGGCCACGGCGTATCTGTCTTGGACGGACATTGCGCTGTACTTTTCAGGAAGAATGTAAATAATCTTGTTGATGGGAATATATTTACTCTGACCGAGCAGATGATTTTTTGTCTTTAGAATAATGTTTTCTTCGCTTATTGCATCGGGCTGGGCCAGCTCCTTCTTATTTTCCGCAAAGTGGAAAGGGCGACACTGCACAATGTTTATCCTGTAGTCCCCGGAGGACGCGAAGTTCGCCGTGAATTCGATATCGACAGGATGCTTATACGCGTTCTCAAGAGTCTTCAGTATCTCTCCCATATCCTTGATAAAAGAGGTCTTGTCCAAGACACCGTCGAAAGATAATACCCACGGGAATATATTTTTCGCCTTCATGCGCCATGCACGGTCTATTATTGAAGGGTCTTTTGTGGCAAAGAGCTCAAAGGCGGGTATTTCCACCTGTGTCCCGATATCTCTGAATGTTACCGGCTCAATCTGGTTTGCCTTGATATTGAGGATGTCGACCACCCTCTGACTGTATTTTATTATCTGCTCTGGATTGGTTTCGGGCCGCAGATGCGGCTGATCTATAGCTACTATCCTGGCATGGTCGCCGCCTGTCTGGTCAACCGCCCTTGTGCCGAGTCCGAAAACAAGGCGGAGGACTCCGTGGGAGGGGTCTATTTTACTGTTCCATACGAAGGGATTGAAAGAGTAGCCTACTCCCGCTATCTGCGGGAAATAGGAAAAATCATGAAAGTTCCCTGAAACCCTTTGTATCAAAAGGCCCATTCGCTCTTCCTTGTTCAGCAGTCCCCTGTGATGGCGGTACGCCAGCGCGTCGAGATTCATGGTGCTGGCATAGACTTTTTTCATCGCCAGGATAAAAGCCTCGAGCCGCTCCTCGCGCGTTCCCTGATTGACACAAAAATAGCTTTCGTATTTGCCCGAAAAGGCATTTCCGTAGGCGTCCTCAAGCAGACTGCTTGAACGCACTATTATCGGACTCTGCCCGTAGTAATTCAGAATATCCTTGAACTTCTCCTCAATGTCCTTTGGGAAACTGCCTTTGAGTACTTTTTCTTGAATGGTTTTGGCGGCTGAAAAATTGCCTTCCCCCTTTTTAACTTTTCGAAGGTCCCACCAACAGTCGTTTTGAATGATATACGTATAGAAAACATCCGATCCTATATAGAATGAATCATTTGTTTCAAGCTTGGAGACCCACTTGCCGGAAGCCTTGCGCATGATAGCGTTAGCCAGCAGCATTCCAACGGATTTTCCGCCAATCTGGCCTGTCCCTATCATCCTTTTAGCAATCGCGATAAGGTCTGCGATTGAAAAATAATTGCAACTCAATTCAAAAACAGATTCATCATGGGTGATGATCATTTTTATCAGCTTCTTCCGGAGCTTCTCTTTATCTATTCCCGTAAGTGGGACGCCAGGCTGTTTTTCAGTATGTTCATGGACTCGCTTCGCGGTAATGAAAAGGTTTGTCCATATGCCGGGCCTGTCTATATTGAAATCCAGCCAACCCTGCTCCGACTCTCCAAGGATTTTAGACACTACATAGCTGCGGGTCTCGGGCGTAAATATGTCATTGCGGCAAATGTGAATCATGTACATTGTCGCGGAATGACGGTCTTTTACCTTTATGGGTTGAATGTAAATGTGCTTCCGGCTGGAATACACATCAACCACGATTTGCGCCGTTTTATGGATAACGTCCAGAGCCAGCGGCCCGTGGTGGTTACGAAGAAGAACGAAATAAGCCACAGTCTCAAGCTTAAAGAGATGAGGGCAGGTCAACATGAAAAAACATCCCAGCATGCGGTCGCTGTTCCAGTCAACAGCCAAATCGGAAAGAGAGTCGAAAACGTAGCACGTTCCAGTGGGGTAACTGTCTATGACATCCAGAATATCGAAGAGAAATTTCTCAAAGCCGTTCTCCGGGCTGAACGTGTAAATATCAATCGGGACATCTGCTGGAACTACAGAGTCATGCTGCCCGAAGCGGAAGTAAATGATTTTCTTCCCTTCCTGGCTTCCCTTCTTAACAAATGCGCTTACAAAATACCGGTAGTTCTCAATTGCATCCACCTGCCAGACGCAATTATCGCCCGCCCTTACTCCGCCAAGGACATTATCCAGTGACTGATTTCCTGAGCTGAATTCCAGTGCCATAATATCTTTCCCTGATTCTATTGAAAGATAAGCTTACAGCAACGAATCAAATTTGCAAACGAAAGCTGACCATGCAGAACTACTTCGGCTGCATTCTGGATCGGCGATATTCTGTGGCGAACTGTTTGCCGTCATAGCCTGTATCATCGGAGCGGAGATCTGTGAGGAATATTTCCTGTCCGTTGTTCATCCACGAGATTCTTGCCGCGAGCGCAGTTTTTTCAGGCTCGACAAGCGCATCGAACGGCATGGGGGGCGTATCCGTCTTCCCTGTAAGATAGGGGAGTTCCGCTTCCAGAAGACTTCTGTAAATAAGCGAAGTGTCGGCCTTTATGAATTCCACGTTTTTATCCGTCACAATCGTGAGATTGAACGGGAGCCATGCGGCTTTGCCGACGGTGAGAATCGCCGTATTCCCATTTTCCCATTTTATCGAGATATGTTTCTGACGGCTTGATGCGATGTATTTTACCGATGAAACACCCGGGCCCATCAGACAAGACACCATCGCATAGGCGTGTATACCATAGTTGAAGTCATCTACCCCTATACACGAATATGCGGCATGGACCTCGCCGCGTTCGGAGACGGGTTTTGCGAGAAATTCTCTCACTTCCTTTGTATAAATCAGACTTGAACCGCCGGTAATCCTTTTACCTTGTTTTGCCCAGTCGAGAAGCTGGTTCAAATCACTCATATTGCCGGCAATTGGTTTGTCGACGAGAACGGATTTCCCTGCCTCTACGAATGGCCTTGCCTGTTCTATGTGCTTGTCCCAGTTGGTGGTATGTACAATCACGCCGTCCACCATATCCATCATGTCCAGAGAATTTTTTACGGCGTGCGGAATTGAAAATTCCTCACAGAATTCCTGCGCAAAGTTGTCCGGCCGCGTCTCGCCCGAATCCCATGCCGCGACTATTTCGACATCGACTATTTTTTCCTCAGTCAATTTTCTGATGACTGGTATCCAGCTTCCAGGATGCGATGTACATAGTCCTACAAGCCCTATTCTGAAGCTCATCTTATTTCTCCAGTTTTTTTAGATAGTTTATGTTTTCACAATATTTTACATATCCCAGTTTTTCATATATCTTCTGCGCAGGAATATCCACAGAAAGCGTTGATACTTTGAGTTTTGTAAAGCCTTCCTCGTCCATGCGGCGTGCAATTTCCTTCTGCATAGCCTTACCTATTCCGCGTCCTTGAAAATCCGGGTCTACTGCGTTGTTGCCTATTTCCGCAATTCCCTTTGCAAAATCATAAGATGCCGTTGCATAGGCTACAACGCGCGTTGCAACCTCGCATACTATAATCTGGTAAATATTGCTCCTGCACTGATTTGCGACATCTGCTCCTTTATAATCATACCAGTTTTTATCGCCAAGTTTTTCTCCAAAAAAGTCCTCGGCCATTCTTGCCATGCTGACCGGACCGAATGCCTGTTTGTTTATCTCGAAAATAGACGAAAGATCAGAAAAACGAGCCGGACGAATAAGCAGATTCCCCTCTCTTACATATGGATAGAATATTTCAGATGACGCAAGTGATTCAACAGCCTTTGATAAAAACTGGAAATATGATGCTGCCTTTTCAAAATCAAAGAAATCTATATTGTCTTCGGGACTGTGATATACAGGGCGCTCAAAAAGGGCATCGGTCAGCCACATATACGGAATGCCTCTCTTTATGGCCGCACCATGATCACAGGAAGGCAAGTTCTTTCTGTTGAACAGGTAACTGGTATTTTCAGCCGCCATCCTGACCTTTTTTAGGAAAGCGTCCGGTCCGGCCCAGTCAATCTCAGGCATGCCCAGAAAATTTCCTATATCGTCAATCTCAATATGTGCAACACAGTTCTCAATATCGCCCTCGCGGCTACGGTAAAAGGCTTCCGACCCTGCGCCGCACATATCCTGCATGCCATATTCCTCACTGCCCGTAAAAACAAAGTATACAGTATTGCGTAGATCCATTCCCTTGAAATGCCTTACCAATTCAAGAAGCATGGCGGAGCCTCCCGCGTTGTCAAGGGCCCCTGGGCATCCGGCAGCGGAATCCATATGTGCCGAAACGGTTATCCACTTCTTGCTCTTTCCCGCAATCCCCACCGTAAGATTGACAGATTCTGAACGCTTTTTATCCTCATGAATAACTTCGAGTCGCGCATTGTGACCGTTCAGGCGGGCAAGTTCAACGCCGGTACGCCATGAAACAACCGCAATCGGCAGGCTCTTGATTTCAGGATATCTTACGGACTTGGGCTGTATCGTGTCCATGTAAGGAGAAACAACAATGAGGGCTTCAATTCCCTGTGATTCAAGCGCCAAAAGGTAGTCAATTTTTTCAGGAATGCTTAAAGACGCGGAGGGCATAAGAAGGCCAATTTTGCCGGAAAGATTCTCTTCCTGACTGAATGTTTTGTTATTCTCATGGCCAAGAAAAAAGATGTTTCCGGATATATTTCCGGGCGCGGAGAACTGCGAAGGCATACTGTCAAAAGTTTTTCCGCAAACGGATATAACAGATTTTTCCGCCAGATGCGAAGCGCTTGGAAAGCTTTCGATGAGTCCCTCTACTCCAAATTCCGCAAGACGTCCTTTCAAATATTGAGCCGCCTCCAGTTCTTTCCAGCTTCCTGGAGGGCGACAGCCTATTTTCTCAGAAAGATCATATACCGTACTTTTTAGGTTTTCCTTAATCATCATAAAAACTCCGTTCAATGCGACATCTGGAGGACTATCCCGAGAGCCTTGTCGGGGCTGTTCACGAGAAGTTCGGCGGCTTTGCCGACATCCTCAAGCGGCATTCTGTGAGTTGTCATGGGATTGACTATCAGGCGTTTTTCGGAGATTAGCATTATGATTTCACGGAGATTGCGCTGAGTCGTGAACTGCACGAAGGCGGCAGGATAGTCCTTCCCATACTCATATGCCGGGTCATGATAGCCCGCGCCTGTCCTTGAGGCGGCCCGCACGTCTATATTACCGGATGCTGCGCCCCCGGACATGGTTATTTCGCATCCGCCGACAAGGGTAATCCTGCCCATCGCATGTCCGTCCTCGGAAACCTTCATACACTTCATCGTATTATTGAAAGCATCGGTTGCCTTTCCGCCGAACGCCATGATCGCAAAGTCAGCTCCATAAGGCGAGCAGAATTTTTTCGCGGCCTCGACGGTGTCGGTTTCGCGGAAGTTGGCGACATTGTGAATATTACATTTTGCGGCGATATCGATCCTGGAAGAGAAGCCTTCCCACCCGACGACTCTTGAGCCGCTCAATTGGCAGAGCTGGGAGGCGAGGTTGCCTACAATACCAAGACCGAGGATTATACCATATTCGCCGAGCTGCGGCTCCGTACGTCTGACGGCTTGAAGGGATGTTGCCCCGAGGCATGCGTAGGCGGCATCTTCATATGAAACACTGTCGGGAATCGGGACTATCAGGTTCACGGGGACACATGCATAGTTGGCGTGCCAAGCACCTCCTCCGCCCATTGCGGCTACGCGCATTCCCTTTTTCAGGCCTTTTGCATCGCCCTTGATATCGATTATCTCGCCGGCATTCGCATAGCCGAAGTTTCTCGGCTTCATTTCCGGGTCCGGTTTCTCGCGGAGAGACTTCACACCGGACATTTCCGTTCCGGGGCTGATAAGCGAAGCGTGAACTTTTATCAGGGCTTCGCTTTCTTTGAGTTCGGGAATTTCCTGTTCGATATTGGTGACCTCGCCGCTTCCGGTGATTGCCGCATAAATCCTTTTCATGTCCGTCCCTTTTCTCTTTATTTTAATTAATTTATCATATAAAACTTTATTTACTGATAATATAGGCTTAATTTACTATTTGTATTTAGCAAAAAAAATCATTATTTTAGCATAAGGCACCATGAGGAATGCGCTTTTGTCATGCTGTGAAAAAAGTTTTCAAACAGAAAAAGCTTGACAAATGTGATTTTTTGAGTCTAATAGACATTACTCGTCTCGTTTTGGTTGAACTAAAGAAATGAGGTCATTATGCCTTGGTGGATGATAATATATACGGCGTGTTTCGCTACAATAATTATAACAAACATCGTATACTGGCTGATAGTCAAGCAAAAGGTACTCCTGACTCTTTATGAGCTTTCTGCGGGTGCATACATGATTTTTATGATAGTAGCCTACTGGGTGCCGGGGTTGAAAACGAATCTTTCTCTGGTCAATATCCCGGCAGTAA
This sequence comes from Lentisphaerae bacterium GWF2_45_14, assembly GCA_001804785.1. Lineage (GTDB taxonomy): Bacteria > Verrucomicrobiota > Lentisphaeria > Victivallales > GWF2-45-14 > GWF2-45-14. The sequence goes on along the minus strand of MHBG01000008.1, from coordinate 50,276 downwards.
TAGCCATAATAGGGGTTAACTTCTATTTTACGGTGTTCAGGAAAAAAGTTGACATAAAAGAAATTCTTCCGGACATTGACGAGGCCAGGGCTGAAATAGCCAGGCAGTTTTCGGTGCCTGAGCTTGCAAAGGCCGTATCGGTGATGCTTGCAGCGCCCGCGTATATAATAGGTGCAATGCTTTCGATTGAGCTCATCAAGGCATACAACTGATCGGAGTCTTTTCGGAATCAACCTTTTCGCCTACATTAGAACCGGTGCTTTGTTCAATAACAATTTTGTACAACAACAACAATAATAAGGAGATAAGATGTCGTCTTTCCAGAGAAGTTTTCATTCGCGCCTTATAGGCTGTTTCGCAATTCTTTTCCTGGCGTGCGCAATTCTTCACGCAAACGTCAAAATGCCGTCAATTTTTAGTGATGACATGGTGCTCCAGAGAGATATTCCGCTGAATGTGTGGGGATGGGCATCGCCCAGTGAAAAAGTTACGGTTTCCTTTGCGGGGCAAACTGTGTCGGCGGATGCGGACAAGAATGGCAAATGGGAAGTCAAGCTAAATCCCGTTCCTCTCAATAAAGATGCACAGGAGATGACTGTTTCCGGCAAGAACAAGCTGATATTTAAGAATGTTCTCGTCGGTGACGTGTGGGTCTGTTCGGGCCAGTCAAATATGCAAATGGCAGTAAATGGTGTTCTTGACGCGGGAAACGAAATAGCCTCTTCCAACAATCTGCTTATCCGACAGATTAAGATAAACACCAAAACAGCTTTATATCCGAAAGACGATGTTTCGAGTTCAAAATGGACTCCCGCGTCACCACAGACAGTCGCTTTCTTTACGGCGGCGGGCTATTTTTTCGCTCGGGAGATTGCAAAGGAGGCCGATGTGCCGGTGGGGCTCATTAACACAAGCTGGGGCGGCACAAGAATAGAGCCATGGATATCCGAGGCAGGATTCAGGAAAATTCCCGAGCTCAAAAGCATTAGCGAACAGGTAGATGGATGGATATCGACTACAGAAACAGGTAAAAAGAATTTTTTGAAATATATCGAGGAAATGAAGGTCTGGATACCTGCGGCTGAAACAGCACTGAATGAAGGAAAGATGCCGCCCCCTTCCCCAATATTACCCGGACTCACAAATGACCATCAAAAGCCGACAATGATTTTCAACGCGATGGTCAATCCCATTATAAGATATGGTATCAAAGGTGCAATCTGGTACCAGGGAGAATCCAACGGCTATGAAGGCGGAAGCTATGCCCATAAGATGAATGCTCTTATCAGCGACTGGAGAAGTCTCTGGAAGCAGGGAGATTTTCCGTTCTACTTTGTACAGCTGGCAAACTACCAGAGGTCCAATCCCGACAGACCCGAGGGCGGCGACGGGTGGGCAAAACTCCGCGAGGCGCAGTTGAAAACTCTTTCCGTCGTTCCGAATACCGGAATGGCGGTTATAATAGATATAGGCGACGATGCCAATATTCATCCTGAAAATAAACAGGATGTCGGCAAACGCCTTGCGGCCTGGGCCCTTGCTAAAGATTACGGCAAAAACGTCGTACCTTCCGGACCGCTCTACAAAGGATTTAAAGTAGAGGGCAACAAAATCAGAATATCGTTTGACCACATAGGCAATGGCCTTATTGCCGGAGAAAAGAAGGGACTTGCGCCTATGAGGGAAACTCCGCGTGCAGGACTGAAATCATTCGCAATTGCAGGCGCGGACAAAAAGTGGTATTGGGCGGATGCTGTCATCGATGGGGACACCGTCCTTGTTGCATGTGGAAAAGTACCGAAGCCGATAGCGGTGAGATACGCTTTTTCTATGAATCCGCCGCAGGGAGTTAATCTTTATAACAAGGAGGGGCTGCCGGCATCGCCGTTCCGTACCGACTCCTGGTAGTTTTATCTGATATCCAATAGTTTGGCGGCATTTTCGAAGAAAATTAAGGATTTTTCCTTTCCCGAAAGAGGAAGTGCGTTGACTTTGCGTACTTCCTCTTTTTGTTCTCGCCACGGGGAATCGGTTCCAAAAATTATCCTGTCCGCGCCATGTGTTTTTATCATTCTCATTAGAGAATCATCATCAAGCATTCCCGGAGTGAAGGATAAATCAAGATAGAATGGAACTCTACCGGCAAGTGATTTTTCGGCGGCCTCCCACATTCCCCAAGAGCCGCAATGGGCGATAACCATATTAAGCTTGGGGTAGCGGAGGTAAAGTTCGGCGAAATCTTCAGGGCATGACATAAAAGGAGGTTTGAACGCGATATCTGCCCCCGCGTGTATGACGACAAAAAGCTCATGGTTGATACACGATTCCCATATTTTTTCAAGGCGTTTTTCGAGGACGTTGAACCTTTGATATTCGGGGTGCATCTTGATTCCGCGCAGTCCAGATCTTTTAACAAAATCGGCAATATTGTCAGCATCCTGGCAATCGGGATGAATCGAACCCAAAGTAAAGACGGGGGCGTTGTTGCTCTTTGCCGCCCAGGCGTTCAGACCCATGGTTGATTCGGCATTGGTAGCAAGCGGCAAGTTCAAAGCGAACTCGATTCCGGCTATCTTCATTGTTGAGACAAGTCCGGCCAGCGTGCCGTCGGAAAATGGCTTGAGTCCGCTGGTGTTTGAAAGTGAAGACATTGCCCGCTCGACTATCTTGTCGGGAAAGTAGTGAGTATGGAAATCTATGATTCTCATTACGGGGCCGCTGATTTTGTGCTCAGAGCTTCTGCATCCAGCCGACAGAGGGGAAGAAGTACTTGTAGTAGCCGCCGATAAGTACCTTTAATTGCGCTTTGTCAATTACCCAGCTTAAGGCTTCCTCTCCGACAGCGGCTCTGACGTTTGTCTGGTCGAAGATGCTCTGAGTCGAGAAATACGGCAGGAGGTCGCCGATAAAACGGTCGACTAGTTTCTCATCAAGTGAAGGGTCATCTATTTGGGGCTGAACGGTAACACCCTTTACCTTAAGCACTTCGCCGACCACTTCTTCAATCATCGCTGTCGAGACTGGACTGTTGCCGGTTATGTGGTATGTCTTATTGCATACGGGTTTGAGAAATATAGATGTAACGGCCTTCTGTACGTAATCAATAGGGACAAAGTAGATTTTGTCCGAAAGTTCCGCCTTGAGACGAAGAGGCAATTCAAACCAATCGGACGGGTTGGCCATGTGCTTCGCGCAATAATGTTTTTTGAGCTTTGCCATGAATTCGAGGATTCTGTAGAAAGCGAGAGGTTTTCTTATTTTGCCGTCGGCTAAGCGGCCCACGATGATTGACGGCCTATATATTGTGAACGGAATTCCAGATGCTCTTACGAGCTTTTCAGCCTCGAATTTGCTTTTTTCATAGGGATTATTGAACTCGGTTGCTGAAAGTTCGTCTTCTTTTACCAAGCCTTCCGTTTTTCCTGAAACATAGGCCGTACTTACGTAGTGGAGGGTTTTTACGTTCAGTTTTTTGGCGAGCTCAAGAATCGAGGTTGTACCGCCGTAGTTTATTCTGTAGGTTTTTCCTTCGGGGTCTTTGCCGAGATTTACATCAGCTGCGCAATGGAAAATGGTATCTACTCCCTTAAACTGTGAGACATCATCGAGAAATCCCGGTTCCGTAATATCGCCTTCAATAACATTTATCCGGTCGAGAGCGTGTTCGGCATAGCCTGAATCGTCATCGAAGTTGTACTGTTCCTCGACGATTTCCAGAACCCTTTTGAGTGCATTTTTCTTCGCTAGTCGCCTTACTATCGCGGTAACTTTGAGTTCTTTATCTTTTTTAAGTAAGCTGGCCACGAAGGAACTTCCAACCAGTCCAGTAATACCTGTTACAAGAATATTTGTCATTAAAATCACCTGTTCAGATTGTTTTTGTCATTACATACGCCTGAGTTAAACAAAACCTAACAGGCATTAAACCGAAAGTTTTATTATAGGTCTTTTTCAAGATATTTCAAACTTACAAACGAAATACCCTTAGAAAACAGGCAAATATAGAAGCCAGGGCACTTTTAATTTACCGTAAGATCCTATTGAAAATTCGTGTCTGGAGGGCTATCTTCAACGAATTTGAAATTCAAGGGGGAGTCCGTTATGCTAAGGAAGTCCAAGGTTTTTCTGATATTCGCGATATTTGCCGTGTTGCTCTTTTCATGTTCAAAGAAAAGAAAAGCTGACAATAGCGCCGGGAAAATAACGGTAATGACGGCAATCGCCCCACAGAAATACCTCGTGGAAAAAATAGGCTCCGGTTATGTCGCCGTTGAAGTAATGGTGCCAAAAGGAAGCGATCCGCATGATTTCGCGCCAACGCCAACGCTCATAATGCAACTTTCAAAAGCAAAGATATTTTTCCGTGTCGGAATGCCTTTTGAGGATAGGATAATAGAAAAGATCAGGGGGAGCGGACTTAAGACGCTTATCGTGGATTCTTCGGAGGGAATTGTCCGGAGGAAAATATCGCAAGACGAAGAGGAGCACGGGAACCTCGATCACGGCGATGATAATCATGATAACCTTGATCCGCATGTGTGGAATTCCGTGCAAAATCTGAGGATAATGGCCTCCAATATCTGTGCGGCACTCTGCAAAGAATCGCCGCAGCACGCCCAAGAGTTCAAGGGGAATTTATCGAATCTGGACTCGGAACTTGCTGGAATACAAAAAGAAATTTCTACGTTGATGGCACCGTTCAAGGGGCGGACATTCTATGTTTTTCACCCATCCTTCGGATACTTCGCAGATAGTTGTGGGCTGAAGCAGAAAGCGATAGAAGCCGAAGGAAAAACACCAACACCGAAACAACTCTCTGAAATAATTAAACTCGCTATAAAAGAAAATGTTACCATAATCTTCGCATCACCTCAGTTTTCGACGAAAAGCGCCGAAGCCGTCGCGTCTGCCATCAAAGGGGCCGTGGTCAAAATAGACCCGCTTCCGGCAAATCCCGTTGCCAATTTTCGGGCAATGGCCAGCGAAATAAAAAAGTCATTTGCTTCGGAAAAAACTAAAACCCAGGATGCCGCCCGTGAACGATAAAACAGTTGTCTCTGTAAAAAATATGAGTTTTTCATACGGATCCGGCAACACGGTCCTCGAAAATGTGTCATTCGACCTTGTCGGAAATGAAACCGTCTGTATGGTCGGGCCGAACGGCGGCGGGAAAACCACACTTCTCAACATCATTCTTGGACTCCTGAAGCCGGATTGCGGTACGGTTAGCGTATTCGGTGAAAAACCTGAAAAATCCCGCATAAAAATAGGTTATATGCCGCAACAAAGCCAGTTTGACGCGGATTTTCCGGTAAACGCTTTTGACGTAGTAATAATGGGAAGGGTAAGCCGGATTCCTTTCGGTCGTTACTCCAAAAAGGATAAGGAGGCGGCACTGAATGCAATGGATGAAATGGGTGTAAGTGCACTTGCTTCAAGATATTTTTCTGCCCTTTCAGGCGGCCAGCGTCAGAGAATTCTGATAGCTAGGGCACTTACCTGCGAACCTCAGCTGCTGCTACTCGACGAGCCGACTGCCAACATCGACCCCGGCGTTCAGGAAGATTTTTACATGAAGATAGAGGACCTTTCAAAGCGAATGACAATACTGCTGGTCTCGCATGATCTCGGCGTTGTCTCACGAAAAATAAGCAGTGTAATATGTGTGAACCGGACAGTCAATATACATCCCGTGAGCAGGCTTAACGGAAGCATCATACAGGAAATGTATGGGCATGACCTTGACCTTGTAAGGCATGACCATATTTGTTCGGAGAAAGGGCATATCCATGAATGAGTTTATCAATGCGCTTTTTGATCCGCAGATACCCTTTTTTCGCTATGCTTTTTTCTCCGGCATCGCAGCCAGCGTAGCATTCGGAATTGTCGGAACTTACGTTGTAACAAGAAGAATAACATATATAGCAGGGGCCATATCGCACTGTGTGTTGGGTGGAATAGGCGCGGCTCTTTACCTGAAGGCCACCATGAAATGGGAATGGCTCGACCCGATTTACGGCGCGGTTGCAGCTGCGCTGGCAGCTGCGTTGATCATAGGCTTCGTAAGCCTGAAGGCAAAACAGAGGGAGGATACCGTTATCGGGGCGCTGTGGTCAGTCGGTATGGCGCTGGGGATAATATTTATCGCGAAGACTCCGGGTTATGTGGATGCGATGAGCTATCTTTTCGGCAATATTCTTCTTGTGTCCAGGCATGACCTGGCAATGGTATTAATTCTTGACGTACTGGTGCTGACACTTGCAATCTTCTTCTATAACAAATTCCAGGCAGTCTGTTTTGATGAAAAATTCGCGAGGCTTCGCGGAATAAATGTTGAATTCTACTATCTCTTACTTCTCTGTTTGACCGCGCTTACGGTGGTGCTTCTTGTTACTGTGGTCGGGATAGTTATGGTAATAGCGTTGCTTACACTTCCCGCGGCAGTGGCGGGTCAGTTCTCGTCGAGGCTCTGGAAAATGATGCTTCTTTCCATCGTTCTCAGCATGTTTTTTACTTCCGCCGGTATCGCGGTAAGTTATGAGAGCAATCTGCCGAGCGGACCTACGATAATCTTGATCGCAGGGGTGTCGTATTTGTTTTCAGTATGTTATAAAAAAATAGCATGTTCAAAAAAATGGAGAAACAGCAATCATGGAAGCTGATAGTCTCATCGTAAATTTATCTCTTACAATTTTACTGCTATTCATAGCGTCGCTATCGTCGATACTATTGAAAAAAATCAATTTCCCCTATACGATAGGTCTTGTTCTGGTAGGATTACTCATTTCGCTTTTCGGACACGAGTTCGGCTCTACGATAACGGATAACTTCAAGCTTTCGCCGCATGTTATATTATATATCCTCCTGCCGGTGCTGATATTCGAAGCGTCGGTAAACATGAACACCAGGCTTCTCTTCAAAAATGTCGTTCCCGTGCTGGCGTTAGCCGCGCCAGGCCTTGTTATCTCGACTTTTGTCGTTGGCATAATCATAAAAATCTTTACTCCGCTCACGCTCGGTCCGGCGATGCTTTTCGGAGCGCTTATTTCCGCGACCGACCCGGTGGCGGTAATCGGCCTTTTCAAGGAGCTGGGCGCGCCCAAGCGTCTTTCGATACTCGTTGACGGCGAAAGTCTCTTCAACGATGGTACCGCGATAGTGATGTTCAACATCGTAACGAAAATGATAACCGCGGGGGCTGTCTTCGGACTTGCCACACTCTTCCAAGGAACTATGGATTTCATGACCATATTTTTCGGGGGGGTTCTAATGGGTGCGGTTATTGGTTATATCATGATGAGATTTGTTTCACTTGCCGGGAACGATCCGATGATTGAGATAGCGATGTCGGTCATTGCCGCATACACGTCGTTCATTGTGGCGGACAGATGCTTCGGACTCTCCGGAGTGATGTCCGCGATGGGCGCCGGAATGGTCGTGAGTCATTACGGGCATACGAGATTTTCTCCCGAAATGAAACAGTATCAGAAGGACTTCTGGGAATTCGCGTCGTTTGCGGCAAACAGCTTTATCTTTCTACTTCTGGGGCTTACAGGAAAGGATCTCATATTCGGGATATTCTCGTCCGGAAAACTCCTGATATACATAGTGTTCGCCCTTGTCGCGTGCACCCTAGGGCGCATAATAATTGTCTATGGAATACTTCCTCTTGTTGCACGACTTAAGGGACAGGAAAAGATATCCATGAGCTACAAGGCGGTTATGCTCTGGGGCGGACTTCGCGGCGCACTTCCAATTGCTCTTGCGATAAGCATAAAGAGTGATTTCCCGCACAGAGACCTCATAATACAACTAACACTCGGCGTGGTCTTCTTCACGGTATTGGTGCAGGGAATGTCCATACGAAAACTGATACATCTCCTCGGGCTTGACAAGCTGCCTGTATTCGAAAAAATGCTCATGCTCCAAGCTAAACTCGACTCCAACTCACAGGGCGCCAGGGAAATGGAACTTTTCGAGAAAAGAAGATTCTTTCCGCCGAAAATGATTGCCGAGGTGAAAAAAGAATATTCAGACGCGGCGAAAAATGTCTCTTCGGAACTCGAAAAATTGAGTTCCGATCAGGGGAACAGGCAGGAGCTCAGAGCCCTGATATGGACACAGTCATTCGGGGTCGTCTTGGAGACAGTAAGAAATTATTTTGACAGAGGCATAATATCGGTACCCGTCATGAAGGAAATCAATGAAATAGTTTCTTTTCAGCAGGAAAGAATAAGAAAAAATATCATTCCGCCCCCGCACTTGATAGATATTTTGCCTTGGGATATGAAGCTCAAGCAGACCGTCTTCAAATATGTAGAAAAAATAACTCCGGATTCCAAGTTCTCAAAATTCTGCCGAAAAAAAATATTTTTTATCAGATACGAACTTTATGCATTCCTTTTTGAGTCGTCCATGCAGGCGGAAAAATATCTCAATCATCTTCGGAGCGTCTATCCCGAGTGCCTGAATTTCATATCCGAATGCGAAAACTATTACCATGAAATCAAGAAAATAACCGAAGAGCATATTGAAGAAATGGATAAAGTCACCGGCAATAGAATTGATGAATTAAAGCATAATCTTCTTGAAAGGATTGCTTCCGACGCCGGAGTGAATAGACTTCGTGATATCGTGGCAAAGGGGCAGCTTCCCGAAAATATGGAAAGAATCCTCGAAGACGAAATAAAAAAAGCACAGTACTGAAAATCCTACATCGAATCGAGAAGCGAAACGAAATCTGACGTGCATTCTTCTAGCGTTGCAGTACAGCGATTTAAAGGACCCAGCACCACAATGCCCGAAAAGGAAGAGCATCTCAATATAGAAATAAGCTCCTTTATCTCTGAATTGCCGTTGGCAAGCTTCGTCGGCGTTCCATCAAAAAGACAATCTTCGACATAAATACGGGACATTAATTTCCTGAGCCGGGTCTTCGAAAAACTCGCAAGAAATGGTGTTTCTCCCGCACGGGTAAAGCCTGCCGGACTGAAGGAAAGTGAAGTATCAGGATTGTTTATATCCTTAAATGTTTTTTCAATCATTCCCGAACTGATATTTTCATTATTGAAGAATGACAACCTGATTTTCATAACTCCGGCATCTTTCAGAAATCGTGAAATATCTCCGCGAAGAGGAAACGGAAGAACAAATTCAGGGATTCCGGCATCCGAGGCAGTTTTAAGGATTTCCGATAAATCGTCGGGAAAGGCACTGAGCCGCATCGAGATTGTCTTTATGTTTTCAGAGGAAAATTCGCTAACGGTCTGTTTTATTTTTTCGGAAGGAAGCATCTGGATGGGGCGTCCATTGATATAATCGAGCTCGACATTATCTATTCCGCAACGATGAAGATTCTCAATCATTTCAGGAACGTATTTCCCTGCGAGTGCGGCCGAAGCTGCTGTTTTGAACGATTCCTTTCCGAGCCGGTTACGCGTTATTGCGGCCCGCTGAAGGGTACAGTCAAGGCAGCTTGGATTTGTGCAGAGGGCAAAATCGGGGTGCTTTTTCGCATGTTCCACGACAGTCTCTATCATGTCTTTGCTTTTTATCAGACGTATGACGGCATTTCCGATAGAGGCCGTCTTCATCTTTCCGCTCTCTCTCAATATTTTGTCAAGACCGATAAAATCTCTGTGCGGACCGGGAAAGAAATCCCAAGACTTTTTTATGTTTTGACCGTCGGGCGTATCGAAAGTGATTTCACGGCTTTTTTTAAGATATGGCAAACGCAAAAGTTCCTCGATGCTGTGGAGCGTAGTGTTTCTATCTTGATCAACGCCAAGAAGGCATATATAGCCACCCATCTCGGCAATCCTGACGTAGGGAGTATCTTCGCCGTGACCAGTCGCGGCTTCCCAGTGGGCCGCGCATATTTTTTTAGCTTTGCGTCCGATTGCGGCGACCGAGGCCAGCGGATGACAACTTTTCACGGCTCCTTTTCTTGACGATATGATTTCGGTGATTATTCCTAGCTTGCCGAACGTAGGAACAACCAGGGTTCCTTCAGCGCCAATAACATCCAAAAAGGCATCGACCACGGTATCGGCTCCGCCATCTACTGGGCCTACTGCATGAATTGAGCTGTGAAGCAGAACGATATCCCCTTTTTTCAACCCGAGTTTTCTTATCCACTTCGATATTGAACTTCTATTCATAAATTTCCCCTTTCATTTATTTCCGCGATTACGCGGCAGGGTGACTGTGTTATCCCTTTGAGCGGCAGTGTAAAAATGCTAAGCGTGCATGAATCGCCGACAAGGTGCAGATTCACTGGATTGCAGACTGTCGCTATTCCTGCCGAAAAAAGGTCATAGAAAACACCATGCAGGGCATGGCTTTCATAAATATCCGACACGAGGAGTTTTATGCCGCTGTCTATCACCCATTTTACGGCATCGTTCGTGAGGAAAACTTTTCTGGACTCATGCTCTTTGATGTGATTTTTACCGTATGCGTTGATAACAAGCGCCTTCGCTCCGGGAAGAGACGTCTTACATGCGGCCGAGAGTTCTCCGGCTCCAACGCCGCCTTCAACACGGTCAAGATGTATCGCGCGGGCATCAAGCCTGTAGAGCCTTGCGGCCGGAAAAGACGCAAGATCAAAACCGTCGTCAGTCTCACTGATATGTCCGGGCAAATCTATATACGTTCCCGCCATCGAATCGAGAGCGATATCGTATATTATTCCGGTATATCTTATATTTTCCGATTTCAGCGGAACTTCTTTTCTACTGAAACTGAAAACATGTCTTCCGGAGCTTCCCGAGTATTTTGTGTCGGAAGCATCTACTTGGAAAGACAGTTCCACTATTTTCATAATGTCATCCATTTTAATAAGCACATGCTGATACATGAAACAAATACGGTAAAATATCAACCCGTCTTCCGGCGCGGTTCCCGAAACAACAGGAATAAATAAAAGTTATTGTACGGAACCGTATTAAATAGAGTTTTCAGAGCCAGACTCTTCCTGAAGGAACTGGTTCAGGAATTCCACACCGTAAAGCCTGAAAAAAACAAGTACCGGCAATAGTACCAATGCCCAGACATAAGGGATCATGAGAAGAATGCTTCCCAGTTTGAACGTGACATACGAAAATACCATTACCGCAAGTGAAACGAGAAAAAAGAGCATTCCGTATATGGCGGCGAAGGCAATAAAATGCAGGATGCCACGCCTGAATATTTTCATAAATCCGCAAAAAGCCTCCCACACCTTGAGATTATTGTAGTACATTATTGGTATCACAAACTGCTTGAAGAAAAAAGACAAAAGCGCCATCAGTATTGTGATACTCAAAAATGAAATGATAAGGAGAATAATTCCGCATAGAGGGGCAATTCCGGGTGTGGCGAAGGCCTTTGTCTCGGCACATTCAAATATCCATGGAAGAAAAAATGCCATTGAAACGGCGAACAAAATCATCATTGATACTCCCGCAAGCAGACTTACGACAAATCGCCAGATGAAGGTCGAGTTGCCCTGTGCCGCAAAGCGTTTCCACGGGTTTACTATTTCAGATTTACCGTTTAATACATTGTAGAGGAATATAAACTCAAAACGCGCTTTCACCCACATCAGTACGAAACTCAGTCCAATCGAAAGGATTACTACAAATAAAAATATTATTATAAAAATGAACATAACCGATGGACTCGCATTTTCTCCGTTAAGCGGCAGCGATGGTTTGCAGGAACTTGACCCGGCCGCAGCAGCAGCGCAAGCCGTGCTGAAGGTCATGAAAAAATTCATAATATTTACGAATATCAGGTAGCTTCCTCCCTCGAAAAGAGAAGCCAGCCAGACACAGAATCCTAGAAGCAGGTAGCTACCCAGACTGAACGGACTGAAAAGAATCGTCTTTGTTCTCTCGTACGCACTCTTCATTGGCCCGATATAATCTACATCCATTGTCCACCCCCTATTTTATGATCTTAAAATATCCATCCATAGACTGGAAGCTGTTTCGAGGGAATATTTTTCCTCGACCGACTTCCTTGCATTTTTCCCTAGTTTTTCACGTAAGGAATCATCTTCAAAGAGTTTACAGAGTGCGTCTGAGAATTCATCCGTCGAGGCGGCGGCAAGGGCGCATTTTCCGCCCTCGGCAACATCAAGATTCATTCCCACCGGTGAGCATACGGAAGGAACTGCGCAGGCCATGTATTGAAGGAGTTTATAGGCGGCCTTTCCCTCGGAAAATGGGTCTGACGAAAGCGGCATTATTCCTATATCGAAACTCCTTATTCGATCGTACTGATTATCCAGTTCCCATTTCAGAAATTCAGTCCTGACACCGGGTATTTCAATTTTCTCGTCGGCGACAACCCTTAGTGTGAAATCATGCTTTTTCGCGGTTTTGCACAGTGCGGGAGCAATGAATTCAAGATAGCGCAAGGTTGATTTTGTTCCTGTCCAGCCTATGACCGGCGGTGAAGAGAGGGCATAATCGTCCTTTGCTATTATTGAAGAAATATCGATTGTTGACGGGATTATTTTTATTTTGCCTCTGCCGCAGACCGCTTCCGCCTCTGAGGAAAGTATGCTATTTGCGGCAACGATGATATCAGATTTTCTGACCGTTCGATTAAAAAGCCTTCTTCTGGTGAAGCTTCGATAATCCGGAAGATTTAAGGACGGCGACGCATTTTTCAGATATATCGCATCGTCAAAATCAAAAATGAGACGTTTGGCGGTTTTTCTGAGCACCAGGGAATCAGGAAACTTAAGAAGACGTTTCTGGAGGACGACAGCGTCGTATGAGGAAAGTTTAGAAAAGAGCCTTAATCTGGCCCACGTGCCAGACGGTATTATTTCAATCTGAGCGTCAATGCCGGAGTTGCGGAGAAGCGGACATATGTCCGAAACCCTAATCCTTGAGCTGGGGGTATAATCGGATTTTATCAGAAAAAGGACTCTCATTCATCGATTCGCGTTTTGAATTTGATCTTCTTATAAAGGAGTTCTTTTTTATCTTCCGGGACGGGGGCTCCCTGATAAAGCGACATAACTGGAGCTTTTCTGACCCTGTATTCCTTTATAAGCGTTAACGGGAAAGGGTTTTTTGTCCTTTCGAAACGCTTCCTGAAAGCCTTATCGCTCTCCTCCATGATAAAGAAAACCCTTTCACCTCCGAGGGTTTCAATGTTCGACCCCAAATTCTTGAATCCCAGCGGCATATCCGCGGTTACAACGTTTCCGGCAATCTTGCCTGTTCCCACGACGGTAATGGCGCCGTTAACACTCTTTTTGTGGTATTCTATGAACTTTCCGTTCTTGTTGATATAGTGGATTGGATTGGGCGGAAGGCTGTAATAAAAATAGAGGGCTCCGGCGTAGTAGGCTATCCTGTGATCATTTGAATTTGTTATCAGGACAGGTTCTGATCCCGGAGGACAACGTTTTTTTATCTCATCGGCTATTTCTGTTATCCAAGCCTTGTCAAAATCAGGGTTCAGTCCCTTGCCTACACATATCAACGAGACTATGACGATGCAATAAAAGACAAAATTATTATAGCTGAGCTTAAAATTTTTGAACCTTAAGACAACGCGATCGTAAATTATTTTAGAAAGGACCATGAACCCGGGGGTCGCCAATATAATGCCTGTACATGCGAGCGGATAAAAATACCGCTTTGGAAATGGTACTCCTATGAAATAAACGAGCATCCGGTAGCCCAATCCGAAAAGGAGGGTTATTATCAGGAATCTCAGAGCAGAGGCATCCTTGAATGCTTTCCTGCCCAGATACGAAAAACACAAAAACACCATGAAAACAGGGAAAATGGCCTCTGTAATCTTATCGAAAAAGCTCATCCACAAATATATGTTCAGCAAAGGGGTCATTCCTGGTCTCCTCCGCTTCGGACAAGCACATCCCTTTGCTTTCTGAAAAAGTTTTCAAGATAGCCAACTACCCGTCTGTCCATGGCATGCCATTCCGACGAAGAATCGCGCAAGGCATATTCTACAGGCAGGGTTGTAATTCCAAAAACCACGATAAAAATTGAAATCGAAACTGCCGCCCTAAGTAGAATATTTCTGAACTCACGGAATTTCGATATTTTGAGCAATCCCTCGACTCCGAACCAAATTATGATTGCAAAAAGAACTTCCACTCCTTCGCTCCTGGTCATCGCCGCAAGCCCGGCAAAAAAACCGGACAAGGCCCAATACCACGAGAGTATTCTTTTGTCCGTTCCCGCGATTACGGCAAAGGCAAAACTGAAGGCGAAGGCCGACATGAAAAGACTGTCTCTCATAATATCCGCGCTCATCCTTATAAGGAATGGATGTACCGTCGCCATCAGCGCCGACAGGAGCGCCAGTTTATAATCTTTGAATATCTTAAGCGCGGCCATGAAAAGAGCCAGCGGCAGAAGAGAACCTGCAATGACCGAAATAATTATGCCGGCGACACGGGCGCCTATTCCAATTTTTTCTCCGGCGCTCATCCCGAATATGTATAAAGGGGGGATGCGGGGGTTTATCTCGAAAGCGTACTTTAAATCGTCATGAGCCATGCCTTTGGCTATCGCTATGTACATCACGGAGTCCTTATCTATTCTGCCGGTAAGAAAGCATCTGGATACCCTTAACGTAAGTGAAAGCGCCAGGATGAGAAAAAGGCACGCTATCGGCCTGTTATTTACGAGAGAGCTTATTTTTTCAATACTAAAAGCCATTTCGATTTTCCTGAAAAATTTAAAAAGTAAGGCTCTAATCTACCGCAAAATATCATATATTCAATCCCTGAAGCCGCAGCTTCAGCCTCAGGGACTGGTCAGGCCAGAAAAGGCCTTACTGGGTGCGGATTATTTTTTACCGCAGGTCTTAATATATTCATCTATTATCTGGGAGACTTTCTTCGTTGTCTCCGGTGGACTGCCATGCCCGCTCAGAGGGTTGTTGATAATCTGCTTTTTCCCGGGAACGCTGTTATAAGCCGCATATACGGAAGAGGGGCAGCATGTCGTATCTATGAAGCCGACAGTGAATACTACCTCCGCTTTTATTCTCGACGCAAAATTTACCCCGTCAAAATATTTCGAAGTGTTTACGACGTCTTCTTTTTTCGGTTTTCCGTCCTTTCCGAGTTCTATAAATCTAGGCCAGCCGTTTGGCCTTTTGGCAAGATAGCCGTAATGGTCGCAGAGCGCGGGGACGAACGCCGCACAAAAAGTTACCTGCGGATCAAGGCCGGCTGCGGCAATCGACTGTCCGCCACCTTGGCTGCCGCCGCGAACAATAAGGTATTTGCCGTCCCACTCAGGCTGTGACTTGATGAACTGCAATGACCTGTAAACACGCTGGAGCATGCCGAGGAAATAGCATTTTTCACGGTCGCCAGAGTCAAAATGCGAGTAGTGTTTTAAGGAAGTGCCATTAAGATTTTTGTAATATTCCTGCGGTTTTCCGTTGTCTATGCCGTGGGCATTAATATCAAGTGCCAACATCCCTCTTGCGGCCGAGTTGCATATACCGTCCTTGCCAGCACTGCGGACACCCGCTCCGTGGTAAGTTACAATCGCGGGAAGAGACTGCTTTGCCGCGTTGACCGGCCTCGCGAAATATCCAGAAACGGGTTTCCCGCCGACACAGTTCACTTTTATATCGAAGCATTCGACTTTGCCTTTCAAGGAGGGAGGGACAGCTACCGGATCCATTTTTATTTCGAGCGGAAGCTTATTGAGTTCTTCCTTTTTTCCATCCCAGAATTTGTCAAAATCATCTTTCAGCTCAAATCCAGGTTTGATTTTGAGCGGATCGGCTCCGGCTCCGGCGAGGCCAGTTATCCTCTTGCCGTTTTCATCGCTGAATGCCGCGGTGAAGAGCGCAAAGCCTGGATTTTCCATGACCGTTTCGATTACCGCAGGCTCTTCTGATGAAGTAATCTTCCCCCTTGTCGTCTCACGCGCACCGTCACGTGCAATGGAATAGTTTACCGTCTTCCCGGAAACAGGCTTACCGTCTTCGGTGAGCAGGACTTTGAATTTAATTTTTTCGCCTGTTGAGTAGAGAGCTTCGGGCCTATCTGTTTTAACGTCCAGGACATATTCAGCCGCACTGACGGAAATTCCGAGGAAGAGGAAAACCCCCAGTGTGCATGTCGCGCCTTTAAGAGACAACTTTCTTTTCATTTCGTGTAAACTCCTTATTTTTTTTACGAATCGGACAAATGTTTATTTAGTTTTTCTATATAGGTGCTTTCGGGGAAGGGGCCCGGAAGCTTTTCCATTTCTTCGCCATCTTTGTATATTACCACGATTGGCACGGATTTTATATCCTGACGAACCTTTAATGACGGAAATTTTTCAACATCTACTCTGAATACTTTCACTTTGTTTTTAAAAATATCCGAAATACTTGATATTGTAGGCATGAGAAGGCTGCTTGGTCCGCACCACTCAGCAAAAAAGAGAACAAGCGAAACCCCTTTTTCGCGCAGTACCTGCTCATTAAATGCCTTTTCATTTTTTATTGAATGAAAGTTGCGGGAAAGTTTTGCCTCCGAATAGTCGCGGGAAAAAGCAGTCATTAAAAGATAAGTAAGCATAAAGCCCATAAAAGTGCCATATATACCGCCGTTAGTCGGATTATCGATAAAAGGACACGGCGTACCAGTAAGGCATTTCCCATAAAAACCAAGAGCGGCCCCGGCGATGCACCCTGCGAGTGTTCCTGCTATAAGTTGCCAACGCATAAGATGTCCCCTTATTCTGTATAATTATTTTTCCCACTCACATATTACGTAACATGCGAATTTTGAGCCCTTTAAGCGCACCGTATCGGCCCCCGAATTATTAATATTTAACACGGTGCAGTCAGAGTGGCTGTCTTCATTGTATCGGCCTTCAAACCATTTTACAAAAGAAGGCTTTCCACCCTTCCAGTCGAGCCATTCGCCGCCGGGTTCCTTCCTGTGGAGATCAAGCCATATTTGCTTTGATTCCTTCCTGGAAAAATCCAGGAAAAAGGTGTATTCCTCGCTATCCCCGACATTCAGCAGGTGGCCTCCAAGCGATTCACAGGTTTTTAAAGCGTCACTGTAGGCCATCTTGAAGGGCAGCAGTTTATAATGATGGCCAAACTTACGGAATGTACCTTCAGGGTAATTCCCATCGCTCGAGGAACTGGCAATGCCGTTGCTCTTCTGAGGCTGGAGCGCGGCGCTGTTTTGGTCCCTGGATGCGGGTTTATGCAATTCCATGATGGCCTTGCCCGCGGCGTCTGCCTCTTTAAAATCTTTGGAGGCTATACTTTTTCGTAGAATAACAGAAAGTTTTTCAATCGCGGCGCGGTCTATTTCCGCCACCTTTTTCTCATAATCTTTTTTAGCGGAGTCCAGGAAAGATTCGCGCTCTGAGAGTGTCTGTACGACATTGTTCCCGGCGGAAAGAGCTGTAAACGAAATAAAAAAACAAAGAATTATAGAATCTATTTTTAACATAATCAGCCATCCTCTGCGACAATACCGGGTATAATATAATCCCAAAAGCGGGAAAAGCATTTTCATCTCCTGATTTTTATCGGATATAAATATCTCGGTTGCGGTATCAACTCTTGATGCTTATATTAAAGGCAGCAACTTATCATATTTTTAAAAGCGGAATTTTCAGAATACTATGGACTTAAGCCAGAAACAGAATACCGTCCAGACAATGCGTCAGGAACAGGTAATGACGCATCAGCAGATCCAGGCGCTGGAGATGCTCTTTTTACCCGTACTCGAACTGCAGACGATGATCAATGAAGAGATATCCAAAAATCCAGTAATCGATTCCGAGGCACCTGATGATCTCCCCGACAATCCTATCGATTCCGCGTCCGATGACTGGCTCGATAAAATCCTCAAACTCGAGGAGGAAAAACGTTATATAAGAACGTCTTCCGTATCAAGATACTCCGAAGATGACGAGGAAAAGCGCCTTCATTATCTTGAGTCGATAACTGAGGAGAAGACTTTTCAACAGCTCCTTTTAGAACAGCTTCGCTTCCTCGATATGGAGCCGACTCTTCACGCATGCTGCGAAGTGGTTATCTCAGGGCTTGACGACAACGGCTATCTCTCCAGTCATCCCGCCGACCTGGCTATGGCGTCGGGACAGAGCCTTGAGCTGGTAAAAAAAGCCATCGAGATAGTCCAGAAGCTCGACCCGCCAGGCGTCGCAGCCTCAGACCTCAGAGAAAGGCTTCTTATACAACTTTCCAGAAAAGGACTCGAAGATACCAGAGCTTACGAGGCAGTGAGAGACTATCTTGACGAAATAGCCGCGAACCACATTCCGCAGGTCGCGCGGAAAATGAAAATATCCCTGGATGAAATAAAAGAGGTGATTACCTGCATACAGGGCCTTAGCCCCATGTTATCCAGCGAATCAGTGAGTCCGCACGAATACGTCAGAGAAGAAGTCGAAGTCATTGAGGAAGTCGGCGAACTCAAGGTTAAAATGAAGAATGACTACCTTCCCAGCCTTTACATCAGCAAAAACTACAGGGAAATTCTTAACGATCCGTCCGCCACAAAAGAGACGAAGGACTACATAAAAGAAAAAATTCATTCGGGGGTATTCCTTATCAACAGCATAATCCAGCGTCAGACGACAATCAGAAAAATCGTTGGCGCGCTTGTCGAGTTTCAATCGGATTTCTTCAAAAATGGGATTGAAAACCTCAAGCCTATGACGATGGCGCAGATTGCCGAAAAAGCCGGTATCCATGAAACGACCGTCAGCCGTGCAGCGGCCGGAAAATACATTCGCTGTAAATATGGGCTTTTATCGCTCAGGGGTTTCTTTTCAACAGGTTACGAATCTGATGATGGCAAATCAGTGTCGAAGGACGTTGTCAAAAATGCCATCAAGCTCCTTATTGATTCCGAAGATGCCGTCTCTCCACTTTCCGACAGCGACATCGCCGGAAAACTCAAGCCGCAGGGCTATAAAGTTGCACGTCGCACTGTTGCCAAATATAGGGAAAGCATGAATATCCTTCCCTCAAACCTCCGCCGCCGTTATTAGTGTTACTTCAAAATGAAAAACAGTAAGAATACATATATCGGCGACGCGCGGGTCTCAGACCTTATCGAACGGGCCGGAATATTCCACCGCCAGGGAAAATACACTGAAGCCGAAGATATTTACAGAATGCTCGATACATTTGCCCAGGCCGGACCCGAAGAACTTTACCTTTACGGCGACTGTCTTTTTGAAAACAGAAAGTTCAAGGAGGCCGAGATTACTTTCAGGCGTTGCATCATGCTAAAACCATCCTGGTCTGATGCGTACTGTTTTCTCGGCAATATCCTATACCAACTCGGACGTCTCGATGATGCCGAAAAGTCCTTCCGTTCTGCGCTGAAATCAGATCCAGCCTCCAGACTTGCCAGCAACAATATCGGAAATGTTCTGAGGGACAAGGGACTTCTTAACGACGCCATAAAATTTTACAGAAAAGCCCTGAAGATAGATCCGGAATTTGCGGACGGCTATTACAACCTGGCAAACGCGCTTCGCGAAAATGGGAAAATATCCGAGGCTCTTCAACTCTATATAAAATGCCTCGAACTCGATCCTTCCAATTCCTCGGCATTCCATCTTCACGCAGCGCTTTCCGGAAAAGCTACGGCAAAAGCGCCGGACCGCTACGTTGAGGAGCTTTTTGACGAATATTCTCATAGCTTCGATACGGACCTTGCCGAAGTTCTTGAATACTCAACCCCCGAAAAACTTTTTGAAATCCTTGCACGGACTTTTCATGGCAAAATTTTTGAAAATGCTGCCGATCTCGGCTGCGGCACAGGACTTTCCGGCGAGGCCATCAGGCCGTTGTGCAAAAAAATAGCGGGAATCGATCTCTCGGCTGGAATGCTTGAAAAAGCTTCATCTAAAATGATTTACGACTCACTCCATAAGTCGGGAATAAATGAATTTTTGCAAGAGCGCGAACATGAATTCGACCTTATAACCGCCGCGGATTCCCTTATCTATTCCGGAGATCTCAATGATTTTTTCAGACATTCACGCACCGCGCTCAAGCCCGGCGGTATTTTAGCTTTTTCCCTCGAAATAGCGTCAGGTCATCCGTATGAACTCGGAGAGTCGGGTCGTTATAGGCATTCATCCGGCTATCTGGAAGAGCTCGCCGGAAAATTTTCATTCACTATTTTAGCCGCTGAAAAGACAAAACTACGCAAAGAATTCGGGTGTTGGGTCGAAGGCATTATCTATCTCATGAAATAATATCACGGATAACGATGGAAGCGCACATGCACCCGAAAATAGCGGGCATATAAGAAATGGTACCTACAGTCGATTTCTGGTTTTCCATTTCTTCGTCGGGCGAAAGGACGGCCGAATCAGGCACGTCCTCAGGAGAAAAGACTACCTTGAACCCTGTGTTTATGTTCATGCGGTGCAGGCGTTTACGCATTGCCCTGGCGAGGCGGCAGTTGTAGGATTCTGAGATATCGGCAACCCTTATTTTTTCAGGGTCGAGTTTTCCGCCCGAGCCCATCGAGCTGACAACCCTCAATCCGTTTTCAAGTGAAATCCTGACAAGAAAGACCTTCGGCGAAAGCGTATCTATCGCGTCGACTACATAATCATAGCGGACGGCGAGAATATCCTTCATTCTGTCATCTTTTATAAATTCATCAATAACAATCAGGTCAACATCTGGATTTATGTCCTTCAAACGCCCGGCGACTATATAGGCCTTTCTTTTTCCAAGTGTACTTACAAGCGCCGGCAACTGACGATTCCTGTTGCTGGTATCTATTTTATCGCCGTCCACGATAGTGAGTTTGCCGACGCCTGCCCGGCAGAGCTGCTCAGCCGCATACGCGCCGACCCCGCCAAGTCCGACCACTATCACGTGTGAAGATGCTAGTTTTTCAAGCGCTTCATTTCCAACAAGTAAAGCGGTTCTTTCCTGCCACTCATGAATCATTTTAAAATATCTCCGAAGACTTTTATAAAATTATTTTTTATTGCGTCAGTGAGTTCATCAATCGAAATGCCCTTAAGATTCGCGGCCTCATGGTATATATCAACTATTGGAAAGGAACTTTCGTCGGTTTCTAAAAAAATATGGTTGAGAGCCGCTGCCCTGAATACTTCTCTCAAGTTTCCATTTTCCAGATCAAGCAGAGCCGCCCCGAAGGAAATGTATATACCTTTTTTCGTCAGCGACTCGGCCATTTCTGCAGATCCCCTGAACCCGTGGAATATCCATGGGACAGAGCTTTCGTTTTTTGCGGCAATTATCTCCTGATACGCCTTAACGCAATGAATGATAATGGGTTTGCTGTAGATTTCCACAAGTTTTATCTGGCGTAAAAAAGCCTCCTGCTGAAGAGGCCACAGAGTTCCGCATATCTTATCAAGGCCCGTTTCTCCGAGGGCGGCACAGGAGGAAGACTGGAGTCTTTTTTCGAGAGCGGTCAGCGAGTCCTCAAGATTTTCCGGAGAGAGATGCCAGGGGTGAAGACCGGCTGAAAAAAGTCCGGACGCAGGTCCGTTGTTTACCACTGTTACTGTGTCTGTATTCTGCGCCGCCGCGGAATGGCTATGTACGTCGATATAAGTCATATGAAATCATTTATCTTCAGAACTTTGCCAGTATCGGCACTTTGTCTGGCGGCAAGCGCTATCCTGGTAACTTCAAAAGTATCTTCGGAGCTGAGAAGGCATTTTCCTTTGCCGCGAACCTCGTCCAGAAAATCCTTGAATATATTTTCTCCTGGTTTAAGTTCAAGCTCCCGTACGATCTCATCATGAGTAATGACTCTGGCGTGTCCGTTAAATGCCTCAATCGTGCCTTTTTCTCCGGCGATGCGGCAGAAGTCGCGGGGTACTGTGTCCTTATGCGCTTTTAAAAAGTCAAAGTTAACGGTACCCTGTCCGAAATTCCGGAAATTGAAGGCTATGACACCCGAGCTTTCGCAGGAACCATAGTTCCAGTTTCCTTCGGTGGTATGTGTTGCAAATATGGTATCGAAGTGCCCCATCATCCAGTAGGTCCAGTCGAGCGCATGTATTGCGACCCAGCATATCGTACCGCCGAATAACTCTCTTTTTTTATAAAACTCAGGGCGTTCCATACTGAAGGAGTATGACTTTTGGCTGTTGATAAGCAATGGTTTACCTATAAGTCCCGATTTGACGGCCTCGTATGCGGCCCTGAACTCGGGGTGGTATCTCATTGCGTGCATTCCGATAAAACCTTTTCCACTTTTCCGCCAGGTTTCCTCAAGTTCGGCGAGTTCGTCAAAATTCATGGCCACGGGTTTTTCAGACATCACATGAATGCCGCGCCTGAGGCATTCGCAGGATATTTTCTGGTGTAGGAAGTACTTGGGAGAAACGCTCACGGCGAAGGGTTCTTCCTTATCGAGCATAGTTTTCCAGCAGTCGTAGGATTTGGGGGGATTGACGCTGTCTTTGAGCATATTCATGTACGTGGAAATATTTTCGGATTCATCACCTTTTGCAATTGCGCAAAGTGTCGCTTCGGGCATCAGGCGCATTGCATTAAGAGCGTAACCTTGGTGTCCGCAGGCACCTATAAGAGCGATTTTCATAATGATTATTCCCTTTGTTAAAAGGAACTTGTTTTTGAAGACGACGCGCTATAAGGCGTTGGATATAAAATTTTTGCCGCCTTGTTTGCTGAAATATTGAAAAACCCGAAGGGGCCGTTTCCTCTCATGTATTTTATTATCCGTGACTGGACTTCCGGGGTATAAAGATTGCCGAGATGGCCGCCTTTGTCAAAGAAAGTTATGCGTTCGCCAAAGATGGAATGGAGCAGTTCCGGATCTTCAGGGCGCAGGATAAAGTCGTTGAGGGTATGTATAACGCGAACTTTAGAATTGGCGTTGAGAGAGTCCGCAATAGAATAGAGTGAGCCTTTTCCACTCATTTTTTCAACTGTGAGTCCCTTGTTTTCCCTGGCATAATACTGAAGAAGGAAAGTTTCAGAATAGCCATAGAAATCAATGTTGTCGATTTCTTTATATAGTGCAGTGCGCGAGAACCAGCTGTAAGGGGTTTTGATAATGCCGAAATCGTGCCTTCTGTGTATGGAATAAATAGTGTCGCTAAGACCAAAGCGGAAGGACGCCCCTATAAGGAGACGTGCCTCGTCATTGCTGAGAGGGAGAGGGTCAGCCGGGTTAATTTTTCCGGCAAGCATGGCCAGATAAAAGGTGCCGCCGCGTATTGCCTCATCATTGATTTTATCTTTGGGCCAATTGCGCCAGGTATTCATTACTGAATCTATCTGTTTTGACGCATAAAGCAGATCGACGGGCGGATCTACTGCAAGAAAGGAATCGAAATTGATTGCGTTATCGCCTTTATCCATGCTCGAGATGAAGAGCGCATGAAGTCCGCCCATTGAGAGGCCGACGAGCGACTTGCCCGATATTTTTTCTTTGCCATAACGATTTTCGACGTCTTTTATAACGGCTTTGAGACTGTTGTAAACATCCGCGGCGTCATCTGGAGGATTTCCGGGAACGATGTGAGCCCCGGCGCTTTCCATGAACTGGTAATTGAATGAGCCGCTGATGATGATTGCGGAAAAACCGTCCTTGTAAAGAAGAGACGCCAGAGCGACGGCCGCCGGCATAGAGCAATGGGCGCCGGTTCCGGGAAGGATTATTGCCAGAGGCGCGATGGAATCCTGAAGCCAAAGCCGATAATCCAGTTCCGGGTGATCGGGAAGTACCTGTACTGATTTCTTTCTTGCGATGGAATAGAAGCTTCCGCCCCAGGCGGACATATCCGTCCAGGTGCTTGAATGGTCCTCCGGGACACAGAACATTTCGACTCTGATGGTCTCTATGTAAGGCCCCTGCGCAGGGATTTCCTTAAGGGCAATAGATTCGGCCGCGCCGCAAATGAGAGGCAGGCAAAGAAACGGCAACGCGGCAAGGAGCCTTTTCAGAGTCAGTGTTTTATTTTTATTCTTCTTATGATAAACCATGTGTCCCTCACAAAGATATACGGGTCCTTTTTAGAATCGTTCATATTAATATAGTCCTGAATGTATAGTGCGGACCAGTTGAGTTTCGCGAACCACTGACCGCCATATATATAGCTTTTCGGGTCAAGGCCATAGTCGAATATCGCACCGACCGCATCGCGGATGGACGTCGGCCCCATGAAGGGAAGCACGATATAAAAGCCGTGGCCGATACCCCAGCTTGCAAACGCCAGTCCGAAGTCTTCCCTGTAGTCCTGCATGCCAAACCAATCATACGCGGGATCATAAAACCCCACAACTCCCGCGGTTATATTTATAAGGAAGCGAAGCCCGACAATTCCGGCATCTCCGAATCTAGCCTGGAGAAGGCAGCTTCCGCCTTTCACGATAAATTCAAAATTATCGCACATGCGCTTGAATCCCACTATCATATATCTCGGGCAAATAGAGGCGTAGCACCAGTTGACGGGCCGTATTATATAAAGCATCATAAAGTCATTGATTCCGTACATAACGCGGTTGAAGCCCTCAATAGGGTCCGTTATGTCAAGCTCCAGAGTGAGATCGCGGTCGTAAAGTATAAGTACACTGTTTTCATCCATCGGGAACACCGCAACGGCTGAGTATTCGGTCTTGTCAAAGCCGGTGGAATAGGCGGATATGGAGGAAAAAACGAACGTATTGTCCAAGAAGCGGACATTGTCGAGATAAAGTTCGTTTCTGTCAAAACTTTCTGCGTATTTGGCGCTGACATCTTTAATCAGAATATATGCTTTGAAATCGGGGCGGTCCGGAAATGTCTCTGTACCGCAAAAGGTAAAAGACTCGTCATTAAGGCTTTTGTATAAATCAATACCCTGCGGCCTGGCTACCTCGAAGTGATCACGCCAGTTCGCGTGCGCCGGCAGTGATATGGAAAGGGCGAGAACGCAAAAAATAAATTTTAAAGACTTGCACATCGTCTGTCGAAATCTCCCAAAAGAGATAATATACAGTAGGGTGCAGGTATTTCACGGGCTCAAGTAGAAAATTTTTACAAGCTTTTCACGTAAGCATATTGAAGGCATCTTCCATTGAGGCGCCTTCGGTCTCAAAGGTGCGTCCGTCGATAACCTTCACATTTTCTCTACGGTACGGGAGAAGACCCTTGGAAACGAGTTCGAGTCTTAGCTTCACTGGTGCTTTTATCTTCAACGGCTTGATGCGCTTGCATTTTTTAACGGCCTTTTCGGTACCTTCCGTTATTTTTCTGTGCGCTTCCTTCATTGACAGCAGCTGTGCTCCTTCTCTGGCAAGTCCCTTTTTGACCTCGACTTTTATCGCGCCTTTAAGAAAATCGGCTTCTTTGCAGAGATGGTCGTCACCCGATACCATGATAACGGGGACTCCGTGGTCACCGGCGACCGCGGCATCAATCATGATCTCGCCGGCTTTCTGCCCGTTAACATAGAAATTCTGCCATGCTGCGGAACTCATGGTATGCTCTAGCACACCCTGCGGCGTTCCCGCCATCGCGTGGTAGCCGAGCAGAATAAGTCCGTCAAATCCGTCAATGCCGGGCATCCGCTCACGCTCGACGACACCCTGAATATATTCGGCTCGCGGATCAAGATCCTCCCATATCAGATTGTAGCCGCTGCAATGACAGTCCCGGACAACAACTTTTTCTGCTCCAGCCCTGAAACAGCCTTCAATACAGGCATTTACGTCCCATGTCATATACTTTCGGCCCTGCTGGTAATGAGCTCCGTCAGGCATCACATGCGAGGCTTTCACGATGCCGCTGATCCCTTCCATGTCGACCATTACAAAAATTTTCATGGCTATTTCCCCCTTTTGTTTTAAAATATCACAGATATAGTCAAGGGCGAGTACGCTTGGTAAAAAAATGTTTGGAGTCGCCCCATTCGCCGTAGCCTATTTCTTCGCCTATCGATTCTATGCGCTTCTTGAGGCAGTTTCGGCAGAGTGAGGCGTTCTCATCCAGGCAGGGTTTGTCTTCGTAAAGTTGATAATCATGGCGGTATTTTACCGGCGTTATGTTGGGCATTATGATATTTGCTCCGGCCTTGAGGCCCATTTCACGGCCTTCAGGGTTAAGTGCCTGAAGGGCGGTTGTCGAGGCGATATTTACGTCCTTAAGGGCGATTCTTGTAACTGCTATCATCTTGAGGCCCAGGCGGAATTGTTCGTCCTT
Source organism: Lentisphaerae bacterium GWF2_45_14 (assembly GCA_001804785.1). Classification (GTDB taxonomy): domain Bacteria; phylum Verrucomicrobiota; class Lentisphaeria; order Victivallales; family GWF2-45-14; genus GWF2-45-14. The sequence continues at coordinate 24,079 of MHBG01000008.1, read as the reverse complement.
AATCTTTTCGAAGTCCGGCATTCGGGCGGCAAGGGGTGTTTCATGATGAACGATGTAGGGACCCATCCCGATCATATCAACATCAAGTTCTTTGAAGAAAAGAATATCGTCCGCAAGGTCATAAAGAGTCTGACCGGGAAGGCCTATCATCACGCCGGTGCCAGTCTGATATCCGATTTTTCCCAGCGATTTGATACAGTCAAGCCTGTTATCGAAATCGTGGAGAGCGTCAGCCGGATGGATCATTTTATAAAGCTCACGGTTCGAGCTTTCGATACGCAGCAGATAGCGATGTGCGCCGGCATCAAACCATTTACGGTAAGTCTCTTCCGTCTGCTCGCCAAGGGACAATGTTATCCCGAGTTTTCCACAGGTTTTTTCCTTAATCTCGCGAAGAATGCCTTCCATAAAGGAAATGAACCCGCTGTCGTTGCATTCTCCCGACTGAAGTACTATCGAGCCATAATCATTGCTGAAAGCCCAGAGAGCGCATTCAACTATCTCTTCATGCGGCATCGTGTAGCGGGCGTTCGCCCGCGAACTTTTGCGAAGTCCGCAGTAGTAACAATCTTTCCGGCATATATTGCCAAATTCGATTATACCGCGGAAGAAAACTTTATTTCCGACATAGCGCAGCTTAACTTTATAAGCGTAGTCCATGAGTTCACGGAAGGCTACATCCTCTTTAATGGAAAGGAGTTCAACCATTTCTTCCCGGGAAAGACCCTCTCCGGAGTTCTCAAGAATTTTCAGTACCGTACTCAGAAGTAAAAATCCCTTTGTTCGGTGTTTCTTATCTTATCAAGCCGCTCCATAATCTCTTTCCTGACCTTTTCGTCCTTGACTTTCGCCAGTTCTGAGGCAATCATCTTCTCCCCAGCCTCGCGGGTTTCAGGCGACGCATAGTCGAGGAGGTATTCCTCCAGGGTGAGAAGCGCGTTCGGGGTACAGAGCCTCTCGATAAAACCAGGGATGGCGTATTCCATAAAGTGTTCGCCGGTACGACCTTTCCTGTAGCATGAAGTGCAGAAGCTCGGAGTATAGCCGCTGTTAATAAGCTCGCGGAGGATTTCGTCCATCGGGCGTATATCCCCTATCTGGAACTGCTCCCTTTTCATCTCCTGACTGCTGTCCTTCTTCGTATACCCGGCCAGTTCAACCCGCGTTCCAGCATCAATCTGGGAGACGCCGAACGCCATGACTTCTCTACGGATTTCCGGAGTTTCGCGTGCCGTGAGGATCATGCCGGTATATGGCACGGAGAGTCTGAGAATTGCCACGAGACGCTTGAAGTCGTAGTCGCTGACAAAATATTTTTTATCGAAATCAATCCCGTGCGCCGGCCTGAGACGGGGGAAGCTTATTGTGTGCGGCCCGACTCCATAGCGCTCTTTGAGGAATATGGAGTGGGTAACAAGTCCGAGGACTTCGAATCTCCAGTCGTAAAGCCCGAAGAGGGCGCCGATTCCCACATCGTCGATGCCTGATTCGAATGCCCTGGAAAGTCCGTCGAGCCTCCAGAGAAAATCGCTTTTGTGGGTCTGGGATGGGTGCATGCTTTTATAGGTGTCGTGGTGATATGTTTCCTGAAATATCTGATAAGTTCCTATTCCAGAAGCCTTTACTGTTTTGAAGCCCTCATGGTCGAGCGGGGCGGCGTTGATATTGACCCTCCTTATTTCACCGTGACCCTTCTTGATGGAGTAGGTCTGCCGCACGGTATCGGCTATGAATTCGGGTGTGTAGTTCGGGTGTTCACCGAAAACGAGGATGAGCCTTTTATGTCCGGCGTCCTCCAACGCCTCAATCTGCTGGGTCAGCTCTTCAGGAGAAAGGGTCTTGCGGACAGTTGTCCTGAGGCTCCTTCTGAAAGCACAGTATTTACAGTCATTGACGCAGTAATTGCCTATATATAGGGGGGCGAATATGACAATCCTGTTGCCGTAAACATCCTTCTTGAGCTGGCGTGCGGCACTGAAAATTTCCTCGACAAGCTCTGGTGATTCAGCTGCGAGAAGCGTTGCTGTTTCAGCGACTTCCAGCGGCTTTTTCTCCATGCTTTTTGCGATGATCTCGCGAACTTTTACTTTGTCTTCGGGGGTATTCTTTATTATATCATTGATCTTTTCATCGTTGATGAAATCCTCGCACTTCGATGAAAGCTTCTTATTCATGATAATCAATCCTTCTTATGCACAGGTTGAAGAGGAAAACATACGGTGAACACTGATCCTTTCCCCAAAGTACTTTCTACCGAAACAGAACCGTTGTAAAGACCGCAGAGTCGTTTTACTATGAAAAGGCCAAGACCGCTGCCTTCGGTCTTTCTGGTCTTCTCGTTCTTTATGCGGACAAACTCGTTGAAAAGCCTTTTGAGGTCATCAGGGCTTATGCCTATGCCCGTGTCCGCAACATTGATTATAACACTGTCGGTTGTTTTTTCAATATTTATATCAACGGAGCCGCCTTCGCAGTTATACTTAATCGCGTTTGAGACGAGGTTGCTCAGAATTATGCGTACTTCGGATGGATAACATTTCATCATGAGGGGTGCGTTTTCGCCGACCGGATTTATTTTGATGTCCCTTTTCGTTGCTTCAGGAAGAAAGTCGGAACTCACGGAGGAGGCCATGTCAACGATATCCATTTCGGATAACGCACCGATGCGCATGCCCGAGTCAAGCAGGCGAAGAAGCATTATTTCCGATATCATGGATTTCATGGCCTCAAGCCGAAGCATTGAGCGGCTTATCATTTCTGAATAGGCACTGATGTCATTCCCCAGCGTCGAGCGTGACATCATGTCGAGATAGCCGCCGACGGCATTAAGGGGCGACTTCAGCTCGTGTGCGAGTACGCAGAGAAAAACATCGGAACTGGCTTTTTCTTTGTTCATTCCAAAGCTTCTTTTTTATAGTTTTGCTTGCTTTTCTCACTGGCGGCACGGCGTTTCAGGTGACACCAGTGAGCGAGGGGAACAGAATACCGCAATTCTACCCTTATGGGCCTCCGCTCCCCGGAGCAAAAACCTTGTTTGCCTAAGCAATGAGCCTGTAAATTTCACGTTCGAGCTGCTCAAAACGAATTTCTTTATCGAGTATAGCATCGGCCTTGGCCCATGAGCGACACTCTTCGTTTGATACGTCGAATTGTATGCCGGTTTCGGTACTCACGCTTGTTATGATTATTACTGGAAGCTCGGGGTTTTGTTTTTTTAACTTGTAGCCGAGGATAAAACCGCTGTCCATAAATTCGAGCATAAGATCCAGCACCGCCAAGTCAAAGTCATTGGCTTCGATAGCTTTTTCAGCCTCGGCCTGGCTTTCACAGGTTGTTACTTCAAAGCCCATTTCTCCGAGATGCGCCTTGAGCTGTTCAAGGATATCAGGATCATTATCGACGACGAGGGCTTTCTTGCCTTTAAAACTTTTTGTGTTGCATTCTGTCATTTGGGTCCTCACAAATTTAATTTTCCTTCAGATTCACGCGGGTCGGAAAATCAGATTCTGACCCGCCGTGAAAATGTTTAGGAAAGTACTTCTCTTTTTATATAGTGCGTATGGAGCAGCTCATGGCTCTTATGTCCAAGCGGCTCCTTAAGAAATTCGTCATAAAGCTTTTGAACATCCTTGTTTTTATGCGATGTCCTGAGCGTTTCCGAGTGGTCTATGTTATAGAGTGCGTGGAGACGCGCCTTTATGCTTTCCTGATCGGTCGAGAGGGGCTGTCCGCCGCCAGCGATACATCCGCCGGGGCATGTCATGACTTCAATAAAGTGCAAGTCTTTCCTGCCGTTCTTTATTTCCTCAAGAATCTTTGACGCATTGCCGACGCCGCTTACTACGGCCACTCCGACTTCGAGGTCCCCGATCTTGACTTTCGCTTCCTTCACGCCCTTCAGTCCACGTACATCTTCAACCATGAGGCTTTTTAATTCCTTGCCTGTTATCATGTAGTGGGCTGTCCTTATCGCCGCTTCCATCACACCGCCTGTGCCCCCGAAGAGCTTGCCGGCGGTACTTCTTGTGCCAAAGGGAAGGTCAGCCGTTTCCGGCGTAAGCGAGTCGAAATCGATACCTGCCATTTTTATGAGTCTTGCGACCTCCCGTGTGGTGAGTACCGCATCGATGTCGAATATATTGTTCCTTCCCATTTCCGGGCGTGCCGCCTCGAATTTCTTCGCGACACAGGGCATTATGGAGACGCTGAATATCTTTTCAGGGTCGATGCCCTCTTTTTCCGCAAAATAACTCTTGATTATCGCGCCGAGCATCTGCTGCGGGCTTTTGCAGGTGGAAAGATTGTCGATGAAGTCAGGATAGAACTGTTCGACGTACTTTATCCATCCGGGAGAGCAGCTTGTCATCATCGGAAGCTTCCCGCCTGTTGTGACTCTGTGAACAAGCTCCGAGGCCTCTTCCATGATTGTAAGGTCGGCAGAGAACGAGGTGTCGAAAATCTTCTTGAATCCGAGCTGTCTGAGAGCCGCTACCATAAGCCCGTTGATATCAACGCCAGGACGGAGGCCGAACTCTTCAGCAAGAGTTACCGATACTGCCGGAGCATGCTGGATAACAACATATTTATCCTTGTCGTGAAGGGCTTCATCCACTTCTCTGAGTGAGCTCTTTTCACGCAGTGCGCCGGTCGGACATGCCAGTACGCACTGGCCGCAGTTGATGCAGCTTGATACGTTCAGGCTCTGTTCGAAGGCCGGAGCGATTACGGTTTTGCTGCCGCGCTTGACAAAGTCTATGGCCGCGACGTTCTGGATTTCTTCACAGACCCTTACACACTTTCCGCAGAGTATGCACTTTGCCTGGTCACGGATAATGGAGGGGCTGGTGGCGTCGAGCATGTGATCTTTCTTTTTCGAACTCGGGAAACGACGCTCGCGTATGCCATATTCCTCGGCAAGGCCCTGGAGTCGGCAATTACCGTTTCTTACACAGTAAAGACAATCGTCCGGATGGTTTGCGAGCAGTAATTCTATGACTGTTTTTCTTGCTCTGATAGCCCTCTTGGAATTGGTGTGTATTTTCATTCCTTCCTGTACGGGATAGGAACACGATGGCACGAGGGTCTTCATTCCATCCACTTCGACCACACATATACGGCAGGCGCCGCTGGGTGCGAGGTCCTTCATGTAACAGAGTGTCGGCACTTTGATCCCGGCACGGGTTACCGCGGAAAGAATGGTCTCGCCCGGTACCGCTTCTATTATTTTGTTATTGACTTCTATTTCAAACATTTGAGTACTCCCTTTTGGCTATTCCACAACTACGGCGTTGAATTTACATACATCTTTGCAGGCGCCGCAGCTTATGCACTTGCCGGGAACAATGTAATGAGGCGATTTTTTCGCGCCCATGATTGCCCCTGCCGGACATTTCCTCGAGCATGCCGTGCAGCCCACGCATTTGTTTTCCAATATGCTGAAGTGAAGGAGCTCTTTGCATACGCCGGAGGGACATTTTCTTTCATAAATGTGCGCCTCGTATTCGTTCCTGAACCAGCGCAATGTGCTGAGCACCGGGTTCGGCGCGGTCTGGCCCAGCCCGCAAAGACTGGCGTCCTTGATAACATCGGCCAGACGGCTCAGGTGCATGATTCCTTTGAAGCGCTCAAGCGTGTCGAGCTTCGACTCGTTTTTGCGCCCGTGAGTTATGCTCTCGAGTATTTCCAGCATGTGGCGTGTTCCCTCGCGGCAGGGGATGCACTTGCCGCAGCTTTCGCGCTGTATGAAATCCATAAAGAATTTAGCGACATCGACCATGCAGGTATTTTCATCCATTACGACAAGTCCGCCGGAACCCATCATGGCGCCGACTTCCTTGAGTGTTTCATAGTCAATCTCGATATCTATTTTCTCTTCGGGAATACAGCCGCCTGACGGTCCGCCTATCTGCACGGCTTTGTACTTCTTGCCATGGGGAATGCCGCCGCCGATTTCGAAGATTATCTGTCGGAGCGTTGTTCCCATCTCTACTTCAATAAGTCCGGTGTGGCTGATTTTGCCTGAAAGCGCGAAGACTTTTGTTCCCTTGCTTCCGGCTGTCCCCATTGCTGAAAACCAGTCTTTACCCTTCTGGATTATAGCGGGAACATTGGCAAGCGTCTCGACGTTATTGATAACGGAGGGTTTACCGAAGAGTCCGCTAATGGCGGGAAAGGGCGGGCGGGGACGAGGCATTCCGCGTTTTCCTTCGATGCTGTTGATAAGAGCAGTTTCCTCACCGCAGACGAAAGCTCCGGCGCCCATTTTGATTATAATATGCAAATTAAAGCCGCTGTCAAGTATGTTCTCGCCGATAAAGCCGTAGTCTTCGGCCTGAGCGATAGCTTCCTTGAGCCTTCTGATTGCCAGCGGGTATTCCGCTCTTATGTAAATGTATGCCTTGTTGGCACCTATTGCGTAAGATGCGATAGCTATGCCTTCAAGAAGCCGGTGCGGGTCGCCTTCAATAACGGCCCTGTCCATGAACGCGCCGGGGTCACCCTCGTCAGCATTGCATATTATATATTTCTGGTCTCCGCTTGTCTGAAGCGCGAATTTCCATTTTTTGCCGGTAAAGAAGCCGCCGCCGCCTCTTCCGCGAAGCCCGCTCAATTCGACTTCCTGGCATATTTCAGCCGGGGTCATTGAGTGAAGAGCCTTCGCTAGGGCCTGATAACCGTCGTTGGCAAGGTATTCATTGATGTTGCATGGATCAATGATTCCGCAGTTTGCGAGTACGCATCTTTTCTGGGGCTTAAGGAAGGGGTGCTCGTCGAAAAAGGTGACGCTTTCCCATTTTTCGGACTCCAGTCCTCTGAACTGTCCGAGTGTCATATCCGCGGGCGGGTTGCCGGCAAGAGTGCTTTCTATTATTTGAACGACGTTATTGGTATTCACCTTCCTGAATGATACTCTTGCCTTCCCAGGAAGCTGAATATCTATAATCGGCTCTTCAGAGCAGAGACCTATGCAGCCTACTTCTACGACTTCGGCGTCAAGGGCCTTGTCCGCAAGATACTTTTTAATTGCCACGAGGACCTTGTCGGCCCCGGCGCTGAGTCCGCAGGTAGCCGCGCCCACATATATTACAGGCCGTGATACAGTTCTTCGAAGTATCTGTGATTTAAGTTCTTCAAGCTTGCTGTCGCCTTTTTTATCGGCTCCGCCGCAGACATTCTCATGTAACAGGGCGTCCAGAAAAAGCGGCATCTTTGCCATTTTTTGTTCTACTGATGCTTCATGCATTTGCCGCCTCCATCGCGCTTTTCTTTTCTTCGCGGTAAATATCAAGTATTTCACTTATTTTCTGAGGATCGACATTCGCATGGAATTCGCCGTTCACACTTATGACGGGCGCAAGCCCGCAGGCCCCCATGCAAGCCACTACCTCGATACTGAATAAAGTGTCCCTGCTCGTCTGGCCGGCCTTAATCTTAAGGTCCTGCTCTATTGCCTCAAGCACTGCCAGCGAACCCTTTACGTGGCATGCCGTTCCTCGGCAGACCATGACGTGGTTCTTCCCTTTTGGCTGGAAACGGAATTGATTGTAAAATGTGGCAACTCCGTAAATCTTGCTTGCCGGCAGATTGAGATGTTTGCCAATCTCAACCACCGCATCTTTCGGGAGGTATCCATAAACCTCCTGCACTGCTTGAAGCAGAGGAATCAAACTGTCCCTCTTCGAGTCTGGATGTTTTTCCAGAATCTTCCTGATCTCTTCTTTCATTTCTTACTCCATTTATCCTGCTAGATAGGCTACTTTTTCAAGTGCCATTGTTATGTCTATTCTGTCTATAAAAACATTATCCGGCACCTTTAGAGGAATCGGCGCGAAATTCAATATTCCTTTGATTCCGCATTCAATCATCATATCGGCCACCTGCTGCGCATGCTGCGCGGGTACTGTTATGACCCCCAGCTTGGCATCGGTCTCCTTGATTTTTTCCGCAAACTCTCTCAGGTGGTAACAGCGGCAGCCGGCAATGACTCTGTTGGTCTTGCTTTCGTCACTGTCGAAGGCCGCGGCTATAGTGAAGCCTGGCTGCTGAAAACTGAAATACGAAAGAATCGCCCTTCCCAGGTTCCCGATGCCGACGAGAACTATTTTTTGCTCTTTGGATTCGTCAAGTATCTGTATGATTCTGTCTATAAGTTCCTGCGTCTGATATCCTTTTCGGGGTGTGCCGCCGGCATAGCCAATCATCATAAGGTCTCTTCTGACCTGTGCCGGGGTATTGTTGGCCATTTTTGCAAGCTGATGCGAATAGAGGCTTGACTCTCCTTTTGCGAGGATATCCCGCAGGAGTCTCTTGTAAAGTACTAGGCGTTCAACGGTTTTTACCGGTATCACTCTTTTCTCCATTCCCAATCCCCTCCCGTTATTTGTTACCCTTATAACAATGTGAATTGTTTCACGGGTAATTATACAATCACCTCTCGCTAATTTCAAGAGGTTTACTTTTTTTTCACATAGTTTCTGGAAAAGCACCTCGGGAAATTTAACAAAACGAAAGACTGAATCTTGATTTTGGATTTCTCCACTGTACTATATTTGTAAGGCAATTTAACAAAGCCGACTCAAGCAATGGAGAATTCACGATGAAAAATATAAAAGGCTTTGTCGATCTTCAGATGAACGGTTTCCTTGGAATAGATTTTTCTGACGCTCGACTAACGAATGAAAACATAATTTTCGCCTTCAGAAAAATTTTAGAAAAAGGCACCTGCGCGTTTCTCCCCACAGTGATAACGGCAAGTGAAGAACTTTACCGCAGGAATCTTCCAATGCTCGTCGAGGTAATGAGGTCTTCCGAGTTCAGGGGGCACGTGCCGGGTCTTCACCTGGAAGGTCCGTTCATCTCCTATGAGCCCGGCGCGGTAGGCGCTCATAACCCGGAATGGGTAAGAAAACCCGACATCGGGTTCATGAAGAGGCTCATCGAATGGTCGGAAGGAACAATAAAGCTTCTTACCGTTGCGGCTGAAGCAGAGGGAGTCGAGGAATTGATAAGCTACGCTTCATCCAATGGCATAACAGTTTCTATCGGGCACCAGATGGCGCTTGGGGTTGATGTCGCGCGTGCGGTAAAGGCTGGGGCAACGACGGTAACTCACCTCGCAAACGGAATCCCCAATATGATTCACCGTCACAATAACACAATATGGGCGACACTTGCCGAGGATGCCCTGAAGCCGATGATAATAACCGACGGACATCACCTGCCCCCGGAACTCATCAAGACCGTAATAAGGGCAAAAGGTATTGACAATGTCAGTGCTGTGAGCGACGCATCCTCCTTGGCGGGCTGTCCTCCCGGGAAGTACCAATCAATGGGAAATGACATCGTTCTCGAAGAAAACGGACTTCTTCACAACCCGGCAAAGGGCTGCATGGTCGGTTCATCAGCCTGTATACTTGACTGCATGAACTACCTTGCTTCGCTGGGTTTTCTTTCCTTTGACGAGATAATGAAGCTTGGTTTCTACAATCCCTTGAAGCTTGTGAAGATCAGGGAAGAAGACATAATACCTTGCAAAAACGTGTATTATGACGAAGAAAGAGCTAGATTTACGGTAAAATCATAAAAGACTCGGAAAGCGTGACTTCAACGCTCGTCTTCATCAAGATCGTCGTAGCCGAAGTCGTCCTTGTCATTGCCAAAGTTCATTTCATCTTCATCTTCATCGTCTATGTCATCCATGTCATCTTCAAAATCGGACGCATCATCAAAAACCGACGAGGCGGAAAGGAAAATTCCGCATTCGGGGCAATAACCGTCTTCAGCCTCAACGGCACTTTCACTTATTTCCACGTCACAGTAAGGGCATATCATTCTTTTCGATCTCCGAGATTTAAGTTGTTCTTCAATAGCTGTTGATTATATAACGCCGTATTATATTTTCATAATCTGAAAAAGAAAACCCGTTTTTTAAAAAAAATGAAAAAATCTATTCGGTATTCATTCAAAAAGCTGAATCCCGATTGAAAATAGTCCTAAAAGGGACTACTATCCAATAGCATACAACTGGAACAAAAGAAAAAGGAAACACTATGAGGAAGACTCTGTCCGCATTCGCAATTGCCGTTTTGATGTTGGTATCCGTCGCGGCCGGGGCCGCTGAAAACCTGCTTAACTTCGTCCCTGAAAAAGCTAATGTCATGATATATCTCAAGTTTAATGAGATTGTCAGTCATCCCGCCTTGAAGGATGCTAGAGATAAAAATATGGAACTCTCCAGCAGATACAATGAAATAGAATCCAAATTAAGTAAGTTCAATATTAAGATGGAAGAACTTGCTGGAGATATGGTGGTTTTTAGTGAGGGCGATGATGATGCCGGAGCAGTCCTCAAAACCGGCATTACCGAGCAGAAACTTAAAGAAATGATCGCCTCAGGCGTGTTTTCAGAAAAAAATGACGGCAAGATCGAAGAGGCAACAATGGCAGGCAGGAAAGTTTTCATACTCTCATCACCCGTAAAAAATGAAGATATGCTTGGAGCCCGCTACCAACTTGACAATCAGGCCGTAATTACCTATCTGAACAAAAATACACTGCTGATTACCGAAAAAAACTGCTTTGAAAAAATCAGCGGCGAAATAGCAAAATCAAATGTTCTTGCAAACAAGAAACTTGTGGATTTTAAGAAAAACGTCAATCCGGACGCTACAATGTGGGCGGTCTTCTCAATTCCCGAAAAAGCGAAAAAACAATCCGAGGCACAGGCTCCCCAGCAGATGCCGGTAATGGCCAATCCCGCGGAAAGCATCAGAGGCGGCTCTGTGTCTGTAACGCTTTCGGGAAAAGACAAAAGCGACATCGCCCTGGAGGCATCTCTGGAGTGTGATGACGAGCAGTCCGCGTCAATGATGGCAATGCAGGCACAAGGACTTATAATGCTTGGAAGCGGGACAATGTTCCAGAATAATCCGCAGCTCGGAATAAAAGTCGGCAACGCGGTAAAGGTAAGCAGTAACGGAAAGAGCCTCAACACCAAAATGAATTTCCCGAAATCACTCATAGACGAAATAAAGAAGAACGCGGAAGCGATGAAAGCACAACCCGCGGGCCCTCGGCTCGGTGCAGCTCCCGCGACGTCCAAAGCTAATACGAAGAAAGCCAATTAATAATAGCGAAGTCATTTAAAAAAACTTGGGGCCATTGAAGGCCCCTCGCTTGATTATTCCTGTCCGTTCTTAAAATACTCAATGAGTTTTTCGGGGAGCTTCGGTATTTGTTGAAGCATACAGCCGGAGCGCATTGACTTGTGTCCGAGTACGCCGACTGCGACAGAATTTCTTGCCGCTATCGGGGAAGTATTCGTCTTTTTCCCAGAGCGTACGAAATCAATGAAGCTGGGAACAATCCCTGAGTCGGCGCCGCCGTGTCCGCCTTCGACTTCCTTGAGCTTGTAGACGATATCCGGGGTTTCCCTGGGGCCGCGCTGTGTCCATGCGTGAACCTCGCACTTGCCATAGTCGCCGACATTTTCTATGCGCCCTTTTGTCCCGATGAAAGTGTAGTTGCGTTCGCCATCGGGAGTGTAATGGCACTGCATATACGAAGCCTGCGCGCCGTTTTCCATCTGCATCATAATCATGTTGTGGTCTTCAACGTCTATTACCGGCGAGAAGCCAACCTGTTCGAGCGGCGGCCATTGCCCATTGCTCCATTTTGCGCAACCGGGTTCAGTTTCTGGGCGCCGTTTGCACTTGTCGTATACGGAAAGCATACCCATGCCGACCACTGATTTTGTATAAGTGCCCATAAGCCAGTGCATTACATCAATATCGTGTGCGCCTTTCTGGAGGAGCAGTCCTGTTGTATTCTTCTGCTCGGAATGCCAGTCCCTGAAATAGGCGTCGCCGCCGTAGCCGACAAAGTGCCTGCACCATCCGACCTGGATTTCTCCGATGAGGCCGGAATCGATTATTTCCTTCATCTTGAGGACTACCGGAAAATGCCTCATATTGTGCCCGAGGAAAAGCTTGGAGCGTGTTTCCATGGCGGTCTTGAGGAGTTTGTCGCAGCCTTCTATTGTAATAGCCATTGGTTTTTCGAGATACACGGCCTTCCCCGCGTTGAGCGCGGCGAGCGCGTGCTCTTCGTGAAGGTAGTCGGGGGAAGTTATGAATACAGCTTCTATCTCCTTGATTTTTAAGACTTCTCTGTAGTCGTTTGTTGTGAAAACATCTTCGCCCACATGCTTTTTAAAGTCTTCGAACGCCTTGCTCTTGACGTCTGCCCCGGCAACTATTCTGCAGCCATCCTCCAGTTTATGTGCCGATCTTGCCAGTGCGCCGCGTCCGCCTACGCCTATCACTCCGATTTTGAATTCTTTCATTTCTTTGACCTCCGCTTGGTTTTTGTCTATAATATATTATTTTAATGAAAGAACATGAAAAATAAACAGCATTAGGCAGACAATTAATGTGTAAAAGAGTCAGAGTGATGTGCAATCTTGATAAATAACCAGAATGTTAACGTATATCCTGAAATAGAAAGAAGCGGCTTTCCTTTCCGGCTTATTTCCGCCACGTACGGGATTGCCGGCCCAAAAACGCCCATTATCCAGAGGACTAATTACGAATGCTGTACCGTGGAATTCATCTTCGAAGGCAGGGGCTTTCTTGAAATAAACGGTTTTTCGTTCGCGCCCGGTCCGGACAGCATTTATATTCTCCACAAGAACAGCAATCACAGATATTGGCCGGATTTCGCAGATCCCTGGAAAAAGATTTTTTTTGTCATTGACGGCGAATTTATGGAGGAGATATTCCGCGCCTACCGCTTCGAAAATGTATACCATCTTCCCGGCTGCGGGCAGCTACGCGGTTACTTCGATGAAATGATGCAACTGGGAAATGATACCGATTCCATCCACAGTCATGCCTCCATTATTTTCCACAAAATTCTTGGGGAGGCCAATGGCATACTTCACGGTGCGGAGCAAGCTCTGCCAGATGATGTGGCGCGCCTTAAAAAAATGCTTGATTCCGGGACGGAGGAGAAGGTCAATCTCGGTGACCTCTGTTTAAAACTGCATCGTTCGAGCGCACATATGGTCAGGTGCTTCAAGTCATATTTGGGAATTACTCCTTACGACTATCTAATGCAGAAAAAGGTCGAAGCAGCTCGATTACTCCTGCATCACTCCTACCTTTCAATAAAGGAAATCGCCGCCCGATTGAAGTTTTCCGACCAGTACTATTTTTCTAACTACTTCAAACGCAAAACCGGTGTGTCTCCTCAGAAGTACCGATTAAAAACCCGGCAGTAAAAAATTGTTATCTTTCTCTTTTTTGCCCTGAATTCTACCAATGGGTGAGGTCGATTTTTAAAAATATTCTCAATTTGCTTTCAATAAAAATAAAGTTTATATTCGTGTGTGCCATGACCCGTCATTCAACTCAGGCCTAAGCGACGGTATATTCTTTGTTAAGAGAAGCAAGACCCAAAATTAAAAGATAGAGGACGGGAGAAAAAAATGCAGAAATGGATAAAAATAGCGTCGGTTTTGGCGCTGGCGTTTACAGTTGTTCCTGGAATAATTTCAGCGCAGGAGGCTCCGGCGCAGTTTAAAGACGGACAGACGACGGTTTTCTACGGGGACAGTATTACTCACGGGGGATGGTACCAGTACTATGTGCAGCTTTTTTATGCCACACGTTTTCCTGACAGGAAAATCAAAATAGAAAATGCCGGCGTATCGGGAGCGTCTGCCGCCGGAAGCCTGCCCCGGCTTGACAACGATGTTCTTTTTCGCAAACCGGACTTGGTCTATATCATGTTTGGAATGAATGATTTTGGACGCGGCAATTATAAAACAGCCCAAGCGGATGAAAAAACTATGGCTGCCAGAGAGGGAAGCCTGAAAACATATAAGACGTCAATGGATAAAACCATTAAAAAAATCAAGGCTTCCGGCGTGACTCCTGTCATTATGACTCCTACTCCATATAACCAGTACGGACAGAGTATCAAGACCGAAAATTTTACCGCGGCTAATGACGGATTGACAAAATGTGCTGAAATCGTAAAAGCTCTCGCAGTTGAGAATAAATGCCCCATCGTCGATCTCCATGCGCCTATAACCGCACTGCTGGTTAAAGACTCGGAATTGGATTTTTCGAGAGATGACCGTGTGCATCCCAACAAAATCGGCCACATGATTATGGCATATTATATTCTGCAAGCCCAGAAAGTTCCGACGCTCGTGGCAAAAACGGTGATAGATTATACTAAAAAAAGCATTGAGGGCGCGGAAAATTGTTCCGTTGAAAACCTTGAAGCCAAGGATGCTTCAGTCAAGTTCACATACACTCCCAAAGCCCTGCCATTTCCCGTTTCGGATGAGTATTCAAAAGCGAATGAGGCTGTTCCCTGGGACTCACTGAATCAGGAGATAATCCAAGTTAAAAATCTTCCTGCCGGAGATTACAGGCTGCTTGCAGACCGCAAAGAAGTCGGGCGCTTCAGTGCGGCGCAATTCGCGGAAGGTGTCAATATGGCTTCACTGGCAACGCCTCAGCAGGCAAAAAGCGTTCAGCTCAAAAATGCGGTCACTACCAAGGCCAATGTTGATCGTTCCTTGCGCGGCCTTGTTCAGGTAAACTGTATTTTGTGGAATGGCAAGATCGACCCGGCTGATGTTGTCGCTTCTGACAAGTATCTTGACGAATGGTTAGGAAAAGTCAGTGAGCAATATAAGAAATACTACACAAATGTTATCAAATCCTACCGCAAAAATCGGGACAAACTTTCTTCTTTGATGAAAGGGGCCGCCGACGCGCAGGAGGAAATTTTCAAGCGCCAAAAAACGGAGCCCTGCGTGATTGAAATAGTGAAATAGGCCTATTTGTGCTTTATTGCAGAGACTCGCGCGAAAGGATAAGGAATCTTATGAGAATCAGAAAAGTTTTATTTATAACCGCACTTGTCGCTTTTGTTTCACATCTCAGCGCTGTGGACTTCAAATGTTCGTTCGGCGAGGGGAAATGGAACGCCGCCGACTGGCTCATCATGAAAAGCCCGAGATGGGATTATGTCGGATTATGGATACAGCAAGCCGACCACATAGCAAACAAAGTTCCCGCGGACGCCGGAGCTGAAGAAATGCTTTCACGGAGGGCCGGAGAGACTTATACGAGCATGATTCTCAAAAATAAATTCAGCGGCAGCGTGGCGATTTCGTCTACAATGTCATTCGCGCATCGAATGGCGCCGCTGATTGTGATAACCAACGAATACGGGAAAGATTCCGACGGCAGACCCGAGCACCGCGAACATTTTGAGATTGTTCTCTACGATAAGGGGCTTAATGTCTGGCACCACTATTTTAAGGACGGCAAGCCCCACTGGCGCAAATCCGCATTCATGGATGCCGAGTTCAAACCCGACGTCAAATACACGCTTTCCGTAAAAATACAGTTCAAGGGTAAAGGCGCCATGATGACAGTAAGCGCGGGAGGGAAGAGTTTCGGGTTTTTCGACGAATCGCTTCCTGAGAACTTCCACGTGGGTATAACCGGCTGTGAAGGGATAAACCGCTTCTACGATTTCTCCGTAAAAAACATCAACTAGAATAAGGCCTGTAGAGATTGGCTTCCGCTGATTCGTCGTAGTACTTGGCTCCCTTGAGCCTGCGGTTGCCGATTTCAGTCTCTATGAAGTGCTTCTCGACTGTCCCGTCTTTGAGCTCGAGTTTTTCGTAGCCGATGATGCCTTCCTTCAGGAGTTTTGCAAGAATCTGGAAAAACTTTTCTTTTCCTTCGCCCTTGAGATTGAAGAAGGAGCCGAGACGGTCGCTTTTATTGAGATAGAGGAAATCGTCGACAGCCTGAAAAACATCGCAGTCAACATTGTTTATCACGTCGAGTGTGTTTTTGGGCAGGGGACTTTTTTCGGCATCTTGCGTTTTTACCGATTTTAAAAGACTAGCCCCGGCAGAGGCAAGGCCTGTGCCGTAACTCTCATAGTACTTTGATATTTTCATTCAGTACCTATAATCCTCCGTCAGCACTACTTAGCGCCCTGACTGGCTGACCGACTTTAACGCGCTTGAGTAGCTCTTTAGAAAAAAGTTCAACTCACGCATCACGGTCGTTACTTTTCCATTTGCCGGCTTGGTCCGCGCCAACGGGGAATTTCTCTCCTTTTTCACGGTACAGTCTCCTTACTGTTGTTCTGCCCGATATCCATTTCAGGCTCGCTCCAAGCTATATTTTCGGACAGAGTCAAAATAAATTTATGCAAAGACGGCTTATTTTTTTCAAAATGACCTTCTTTTGTGTTGACTAATTATAACGGCGCGCCTATTGTTAAGTGTAAACCTAAAAAAGGAAGGGGTTAAGACTATGGTCAGTAAACTCACAAAGAAAACAGCCAAACCCGCCGCAAAAACAGAAGAAAAACCCGCAGCCGCAAAGAAGCAGATTTGCGAAAAAACAGATCTGGGCGACATCAAGATTCACGAAAACGTGATTGGTGATGTTGTAAGAGGTTCTTTCGCAAATTTCAAGGGTGCTGTCATGCTTGAAGGAGCTTCACTTATTGAAAGTATCGCAAGTATGGTCGGCGGTCGTACGCAGGGTTCCATAGGCATTGACATGACATCTGAGAAACTCTGTATCGCCGTAAAGGTAAATATTGAGTATGGACAGAATGTTCCCGGGCTTTCAGCAAAGGTGCAAAACACCATCAGGGAAGAAATAAAGAAAAACCTCGGACTCACTGTTGATAAGATTGACGTACTCGTTCAGAAGCTCGTCAAAAAAGGCGAAGAAGAGGAAGAGGAAACAGAGTCCTGATTCCTGTTATTTCTGCTCGCGAAGGCCTCAAAAGCCGGGAAGCCAGCGGTTGAAGCTCTTCATAATGAGGAAGCTTTCCGTTGAGACAATGCCGGTTATCGAGGCAAGCGAGCCGCTCAGGAAATTTATAAGCCCGTATTTGACATCTACCCAGGCCTCTACGACTATGTCGTAGCGGCCTGTACTTATATATACTGACTTGACATTGTTTAGTTTGGCGATCTTTTCAGCCGTAGCCGCGAGGTCTTTGCTCAGAGCAACCTTGATCCCCAGAAAAACAAGCTGTTTGTCCGGTACCTTGTCCGGGTTTATAAGCCCGGATATCTTCATGAACCCTGACGATTCAAGTTTCTTTATTCTGTTGCGGACAGTGCCTTCCGATATCGAAAGCTTCTTGGCGATATCGTTGTTTGTGGCGCGCCCGTTTTCCCAGAGAAGTCCCACTATTTTTTTATCGGTATCGTCCAAACTCATGCGGAATACTCCTCGTACTGCATTTTGTGGGCTTCAGCCACGGCCTTGTTGGTCAGCTTGCCCTTGAAGCAGTTTAGCCCGCTTAAGACTACCGGATTTTTAAGTGCCTTTTCGATTCCGAAGTCCGCAATCTGGAGCCCATACCTGTTGGTCACGCTGGTCAGTGCGTATGTGGAACTTACGGCGACAGCGCCGGGCATGTTCGCTACGCAGTAGTGTACGACGCCGTCAACTGTGAAAATAGGGTCTGTGTGGTAGGTGGGGCGCGAGGTTTCGAAGCAGCCGCCCTGGTCGATTGCTATATCGACGATAACCGCGCCGTCTTTCATATTTTTGAGGTCGCCTTTTTTTACGAGCTTGGGGGCCGCCGCGCCGGGAATAAGTACGGAACCGATGACGAGGTCCGCGTCTCGTATCATCTCATCGACGTTGTATGAATTGGAATACATTGTCTTGACGGAGTTACCGAATATGTCGTCGATTTCTGAAAGTCTTCTCGCAGAAATATCCATTATGGTAACGTCCGCGCCCATTCCTATCGCTATTTTGCAGGCGTTGGTTCCGGCAATGCCGCCGCCGAGGATGAGGACTTTTCCTTTTTTGATTCCGGGCACGCCGCCGAGGAGTATGCCGCGTCCTCCAAATGTTTTTTCCAGGTATTTCGCGCCCTCTTGGACAGACATTCTTCCTGCGATCTGGGACATCGGGATGAGCAGCGGCAGCGAACCGTCTTTTTCTGTCAGTGTCTCATAGGCTATTCCGATTATTTTCTTTTTAAGCAGTGCTTCGGTAAGTGTTTTATCCGGAGCGAGATGTAGATATGTATAGAGAATCTGGCCTTCGTGAAACAAGTCATACTCCTGAGGAAGAGGTTCCTTCACCTTCACAATCATGTCGGCTGAATCAAAAAGCGCTTTTCTGTTGCCGATAATTTCGCATCCGGCCTTTTTGTACTCATCATCAATAAAACCCGACCCGAGTCCGGCGTTGCTTTCGACCAGCACCTGATGGCCGTGTTCAATATATTCTCTTGCGCTTGCGGGAGTCAACCCCACACGGTATTCTTCTTTTTTTATTTCCGACGGAAGACCAATCTTCATTTTATTCATCTCCATTTATTATTTGCCTTTACTTAAGAATATTGCGAATTGCGAAGTAATCAATATATAAACTTCGCTTAAATCATGTTATTATTTAATTATTGCGAAATTCGTAATTTAATGAGGTATGATTTGCTGGATAGTGCCAAAATGGAGGGTCCTGTTTTGAGGTATTCCGCAGTTACGGCTATAGATTAAATCGGAACTTCCACATTCTCAAGGATTTCCTTGACGGCATCGTTGCCGGAAGCGGTCGAAAGCCTTGCCCCTTTGCGGATTATTATTCTGTGTCCAAGCACCGCTGGCGCGGCCTTTTTAATATCGTCGGGAAGGACGAAGTCCCTTTTAGAAAGCAAGGCCGCCGCCTGGCTGTAGCGCATCAGGTCAAGCGATCCGCGCGGACTTGCGCCGTATTCGCAGAAGCCGCTTTCCCTGGTCGCGGTAACGATTGAAACAATATAAGCCTGAAGCTCATCGGTGATTTTTACATTTTTAACGAGGTTCTGTATTTTTAGAATCTCATTTTTATCCATCACGGGGTTTAAAAAATCGAGAGGAGAGGAAACACGCTGGCTGTTGAGCATTTCCCTCTCGGTCTCCTTTTTGAGGTAGCCTATTTTTAAGCGGATGATAAATCTATCCATCTGTGAAAACGGCAGAGGGTAAGTGCCTTCAAGTTCAATCGGATTTTGTGTGGCGATGACGAAAAAGGGCGCGTCCAGTTTATAGACGGTGCCGTCGGCTGTAACCTGATTTTCCTCCATCGCCTCAAGCAGGCTCGACTGAGTCCGGGGGGTGGCGCGGTTTATTTCGTCGCCCAGCAGAATATTGGTGAAAACAGGGCCGGGCCTGAAGCTGAATTCGTTGTCTTTGCTGTTGTATACCGTTGTGCCGCTTATATCCGACGGCAAAAGATCGGCCGTGAACTGAACTCTCTTTATATCGGCATTGATCGATTTTGCTATAGCTTTGGCAAGCAAAGTCTTACCGACGCCAGGAACATCTTCGAGGAGTACATGCCCTTCCGAAAAAAGGGCCAGAACCGCGGCCTCGACCGCCCATTCTTTTCCGATGAACGCCTTTGTTACGTTTGCTTTCACCCTGCGTATGTCGGACCCTGCTTTTTCAAAATCAGTCTCAGCCATAAAACTTCCCCGCATCAATAAAAAACCGGAGCTTTTTCTCCGGCCTTTTATATCATAGCATATTTTTCATCTTTTGCGAGAAATGCAAAATGCAAGATTATCGCTTGCGGGGAGTCGGGATGTGCGCGCATTCGCCGTGGACGGCGTGGGCGGCCTCCATCATTGCCTCTCCGAGCGTCGGGTGGGCGTGTATGGCTTTTCCCAGTTCCCTGGCTGTGATTTCAAGTTTCATGGCGGGACATGCTTCCGCAATAAGGTCTGTCGCGTGCGGGCCTACGATATGTACGCCGAGGACTTGATCAGTTTCGGAATCGGCAATTATCTTCACGAAACCTACGGTTTCATCAATCGCTATTGCCTTGCCGAGTGCCGCGAACGGGAATTTGCCGACATGATAGTTTACGTTCTGAGCCTTGCACTGTTCCTCGGTAAGTCCGATCGTGCCTATTTCAGGAGAGGTAAAAATACAGCTGGGAACGAGGTCGTAGCTGAACTCAGAGCTCTTGCCTGTGGCGTTTTCGGCGGCGCAGACGCCCATCGCGCTCGCGAGGTGGGCGAGCCAGATTTTTCCCGCTATATCGCCGATGGCGTAGATTCCCGGAACATTTGTTTTGCATTTTGAATCTACGGGAATCCAGCCTCTTTCGTCGGCCTTTATTCCGGCGGCGGATATATTGAGGCCCTCGCTTACGGCCTTACGTCCGATTGAAACGAGAAGGTAATCAGCTTTAAGTTCCGCATCACCGACTTTGCCGCTTACGCCTTTCTTATCTGCCTTGATGTCCTGCATCGCTGTGCCTGTCATAATCTCTATTCCCGCTTTTTTCATCTGCTGGGTCAGGAGCCGCGCCGCATCGCAGTCGAGATTCGGGAGTATCGATGGAAGCATTTCAACGACAGTTACTTTTGTTCCGAGTTCCGCGAAAAGGCATGCGAATTCGCAGCCGATAACGCCGCCGCCGAGCACCAGAAGGCTTTTAGGTATTTCGCCTATCGAGAGAAGCTCGGTTGACGTGAGAACTCTGTCGCCGCGCGGAATAAATTTAGGCATCAGCGATTCAGAACCGGACGCGATGATTATATTTTTCGTCGTTATTTCGGCGGTAACTTTTTTATCGGAAACAACATTGACCGTCTTTCTGTCCTTGAGGGCGCCTGTGCCGTTGAATACAGTGACTCCGGCCGCCTTCAGGAGGGTGGCTATTCCGCCTCTCAGTTTTTCGACCACGGCGCCTTTTCTATCGAGCATTGCCTGCCAGTCTGCTTCCACGGATCCTTTTATTTTTATTCCGAATGTTTCGGCATGGCGCACTTTGTGCAGGACTTCCGCGCTGGCGATGAGTGTCTTTGTGGGAATACAGCCGATATTGAGGCATGTTCCGCCGAGGCATTCTTTTTCGATGACGGCTGTTTTTGCTCCGCGCTGAGCGGCTTTGATGGCGGCGACATACCCGCCCGGGCCTGCTCCAATAACGCATACGTCGAACTGATGTTTTTCCATAAGACTTATCCTGTTTTATTTTATAGTTTAAACTAAAATATTACACAAACTGGCATGATCTCCGCTGTAATACGATGTCAAGCCGGGACACGAAGAACATAACCTTATCTTCCGGCGGTGCTCTTTGCAATCTGGGAACATCTTTTGTCATTTCTGACAACTGATTCTCAGTTTTGGGAAAAGCAGTCTGTTGTTTTATCAGTTGTCCTCCTGATATTACTCCCGAGCAGACTGCTTTTTTTTCCAGCCAGGGGCCTGCTCCAAATCGGTGCCGCTTTTGCTCCGCTTTCGGCACGGAATTAGAGAGCAGAGTCCCAATTCTCAAGGATTGCCTTGACTTCGTTAACGAACTTCGCGCCGTCCGATCCATCGACAACCCGGTGGTCGGCACTCAGAGTAATCTTCATCATGTTCCGGATTACGATCTGTCCGTCTTTTACGACTGGAACCGGCATTCCCGACGATACCGCGAGTATCGCGGCTTCACCCGGATTAATGATAGCGCAGAAGTTTTCGACATTCATCATTCCCATGTTGGATATGGTGAATGTGCCGCCCTTGAGATTGTCGGGGCTGATTTTTCCGGCACGCGCCTTTTCGGCATAATCCGCAGTTTCAGCCTGGATCTCGTCGAGCGCCTTTTTGTCGGCATTCCTGATGACGGGAACAACGAGTCCGTTAGGCATACTCACGGCAACGCCTATATTTATCTTCGATTTGTATTTATAGGTAATACCGTCTGTAACCGAATTTACGACAGGGAACTTCTTGAGCGCGAGCGCGACGGCCTTAACGATGAAGACGTTAACGCTGAGGTTTATGCCTTCATTCTTGAGCTTCGTGCGCTTTTCCATGAGGTCTGTCAGGTCTATGCTGACCGTTACATAGAAGTGCGGCGTCTGCTGTTTGGACTGCGTGAGGCGCTGGGCAATTATTTTTCTCATTGCGGAAAATGTCTGCGGCTTTTCAGAGACAGCGTCCTTGACGTCCGCGAGAGTGATTCTGCCGCTTTCGCCGGAGCCTTCCATTTCGAGAAGTTCAAGCTTTTCCTTCCGGGCAATGGTGAAAGCTACCGGAGTAATTTTCTTGGCAAAGTAGCCTGAAGATTCAAGGTAGTTCCTGACGTCCTTTTCGGTGACTCTTCCGTTCGCGCCGCCAGTTCCCGTAACCTTATCTATTTTTATAAGGTAGTCCTGAGCGAACTTTTTCGCCCTCGGTGATGGATTTACTTTTGAGGGGGCGGATTGAACCGCAGCAGCCGCCTGAACGGGGGCGGAAACCGCCGTCTGGACTGGGGCTGCTGCCGTCTTCTGTTCAGGGGCTTTTGCTGCCGGAGCCGCCGCTTTCGGCGCTTCCGGCGCTTTGATTTCTTCAATGACTGGAATCGCCTCGCCATCTTCGCCGATTACGGCGGCAATGCTCATTACCGGCACTGCTTTTCCGGCAGGAATAACTATTTTCAGGATTTTGCCCTCGAACTGCGATTCGACTTCGAGGACAGCCTTGTCGGTTTCGACCTCGAAGAGGATATCGCCCTTCTTGACCATATCCCCTTCTTTCACGCGCCATTTATCGATGGTGACAGTCTCTTCGGACTGTCCCAGCTTCGGTACTGGTATTTTTGTAGCCATGCGTAATTCTCCGGTGAATGTTTAGAAGAGTTTCCTTGCGGCGTCGGCCATGTCGGCAGGAGTCGGAAGGAATGCCGCCTCAAGTGTGTAAGCCTGGGGTGCTATGCCGTTTTTCGCGCCGACTTTGAGAATTGGCGCGTCAAGATAGTCGAAACAGTTCGCCATCACCTGAGACACGATTTCACCCGTGAAGCTTCCGATGTCCACGCACTGGCTTATTGCCACGCAACGGCCTGTCTTCTTTACTGATTCGAAGACGGTTTCCCAGTCGAATGGAACAAGTGTTCTTGGGTCGATTATTTCGACGCTGATACCTTCGCCTTCAAGGATTTCAGCGGCTTTCAGCGCATCGGCGACGGCAGGACCCCACACGACAAATGTAACATCCTTTCCTTCACGAACGACGTTAGCCTGTCCGAACGGAATTAGATATTCCTCTTCCGGCACGAAGCCTTTTACGTTGTAGAGGAGTTGGCCTTCAACAAAGACGACCGGGTTGTCATCGCGTATGGCTGTTTTTATAAGACCTTTGGCGTCATATGGATTTGATGGATAAGCTACATAAGTTCCTGGGATGTGGGCGAACATTGATTCGAGCGACTGCGAGTGCTGGCCGCCGTAACCTTTTCCGCCTCCGACACTACATCTTACAACCATCGGCACCTTTGTGGACGCTCCCGTCATGTAATGCCATTTCGCGGCCTGGTTTGATATTTGATCGGAAGCCATAAGCGCGAAGTCCATGTACATCAGTTCAACGACCGGCCTGTAACCGGTCATCGCCATACCCACTCCGGTACCACAGATACAGGCTTCGGAAATAGGGCTGTTGAAAACCCTGTCGCGTCCGAAAGATTCGAGAAGTCCCTTCGAGAGCTTGAACGCACCGCCGTAATCGGCCACGTCTTCGCCATAAAGAACGACGCGTTTGTCACGGAGCATTTCCTCGATGATGCCTTCCTTGATGGCGTCGCGATAGTTTACGCGGCCTTCCGAGTCGCGTTTGACTTTCGGAAGTTCGTTATATATATCGATCTTCTTATACTTGTCGGGAACTGTTTCGCAGACGGTATCGGCGTACATATATTTGATAACGTCAGCGGGGTCTGGATCGGCTGAATCCGCGGCGCGTCTTGCGGCTCTCTCGTTACGTTCGATGACGGTCTTTTCAATCGCGTCCAGTTCTTTCGTTGAGAAAACTTTCTGCTCAATCAAGCGCTTTCTGAAGCATGTTACCGGATCGACGGCCTTCCAGCGTTCCTCTTCTTCCTTCGTGCGGTACTCGTTTCTCGGATCGGATAGCGAGTGACCATAATAACGGTAGGTATCAAGTTCGAGGAGAACCGGGCCTTTGCCCTGGGCAATAATTTTCTTCGCCCTTTCAATGGCGTCACGTACCGCCATAACATCCATGCCGCAG
>MHBG01000007.1 GCA_001804785.1 Lentisphaerae bacterium GWF2_45_14 | reverse complement strand
TGCATACGGCAAAATGCAAAGGGCGTGATCCGGCTGAATTCATGGAAGAAGTCCTTGATATTTTTGCTCAGGATAAATCCGCCGACATTTCCCATCTGCTTATCCCGAAAACGACAGAAGAAGGCAAATCTGCCGCTTAAACGTTGCCCAAAACACTTATTTTGAATTCAAAAATCCCACTGACGCATTACTTTATTTGTTTTTAAAGATGTATATTTTGCCTTTTTCCCTTGTCATTTCCAGGCTTTTGGCTATCTTGTCCCTTTGTTCTCCGTTTAACTTCACCCAGATTTCAGGATGGTCATGAATGAAAATTTATGTTGATGCGGATGCCTTGCCCAAGGTGTTGAAAGAAGTGCTTTGCAAGGTGGCGGAGCGGGAAAAGGTCGAATGCTTGCTGGTGGCCGCGCGTATGCCGTTTGTGGTGCAGACTGCTTTTGTGCGCGGGGTCGCAGCGGGAGGCGCCTTTGACGGGGCGGACGACTGGATTGTTGAAAATGTCGAAGCCGACGATCTTGTGATAACAGCCGATATTCCCCTGGCGGACAGGGCCATCACTAAGAAAGCGAAGGTCTTTAATCCGCACGGAAACACATTTACACCGGACAATATCAAAAATGCGATGGCGATGCGTGAGCTCATGAGTGAATTGCGGACCATTGGCGAAGTTACGGGCGGCTCCCCTCCGTTCTCTCCCAAGGACAAGGAAAAGTTCACCAATGCCCTCAATCGATTTTTGCAGCAGGGTAAAAAAAACATGAAAAGGAATTCTATTAGGACCACGCCTTTATCGTAAAGTCGTGTCTCGAATAGATAGAGGAATTTTAACGAGCCAGAAGTTCTTTTACCGCGTTGAGAACTTCCTTTATCTGGAGCGGCTTCGTAAATGTTCTGGAAGCTCCGAGTTTCTCAGCCATTTCAAGATAAGTTTCAGGTGGAATAACGCCCCCTCCCGAAATGGCTATTATTTTCATTTCCGGGCATTTCTTCTTTGATTCGATAATTGTGGCAATGCCGTCAACTTCCGGCATGACAACGTCGGTTATTATAAGGTCTATCTTTACTCCAGCCTCAAGGAGCCTGGCGGCTTCTGCGCCATTTGATGCGGTAACAGCCTCGTAGCCTGCGCGCGTGAACATTATCTGGAGCATTTCCCTGATATCCTCTTCGTCGTCGATGATAAGCAGCTTTGGCATTATTGTAAGTCCTTTCCACTATTTTTGAGTAATTCGTAAATTGTTTCGGCTATGGTTCCTCTGTCAGCCGGCTTTGATATCATGGCGCTTATTGTCCCCCGGCTTTTTTTGTCGACGCCGTCTCCCTGTCCTGAGCATAGGATTACCGGGATATCTGACCTTACCCTCAGGATTTCCTCGGCAAGCACTATTCCCGTCATTCCGGGCATGGTAAGGTCGGTAAAAAGGAGGTCGAAGCTTGAAGGTGACTCTTTAAATAATTCCACGGCCAGAGAGGGGGCGGCGCAGGCTACTACATTGTAATTTAATGACTTTATGGTTCTCTCAAGGGCTTCGAGAACGATAGGTTCGTCATCGACGAGGAGGATTTTTTGACCTTTTCCTGCGGGAGGAGGGGATTTTTCGCGGGAAGCTGGCACGGCGAATGTCTCTTTATGTTCGGGGATCAGTATATTGAATTCCGTACCCTTCTGGGGGCTGCTGCTGACCCTTATATAACCGTCAAGGCCCTTGACTATTCCATGCACGACGGAAAGCCCCATTCCCGTACCTTGCCCGACTTCCTTTGTTGTGAAGAACGGCTCGAAAATCCTCTCGATTATTTCGGGCGGCATTCCGGATCCGTTGTCACGCACTTTCAGAGATATGTATTTATCGGGCCTGATCTCATCAGAATTTATACTGATATGAATCCTGGAAAGGGATATTCCTATTGTTCCTTTATTGTCTTTCATGGATTGGGCCGCATTGGTGCAGAGGTTTATGATAACCTGGTGTATCTGGGTCGGATCTCCGAGTATTATTCCGGACACTGAATTTATGTTCTGCTTTATTTCTATTGTAGTCGGCAGCGTGGCTCTTATGAGTTTTACTGCCTCTGAGATAACGGCGTTTATTGAGAGAGGTTCTTTTTTTGATGAGCTGTGCCTGCTGAATGTAAGTATCTGGCGAACAAGCTCTTTGGCTCTTAAACTTCCCTGCTCTATGCGTTGAAGATAGAAGTCGAGTTTATCCGGTTCAGCGATATCCTCTCTTGCCATTTCGGTGTAACCTATTATGGGGGTCAGTATATTGTTGAAGTCATGCGCGATACCGCCCGCGAGGACGCCCAGGCTCTGCAGTTTTTGCGACTGTCTCATGTTTTCCTCAAGCTTCTTCTGCTCTTTTTCCGCACGTACGCGCTCGCTGATGTCTTCATAGACGGAGAGCATTCCTATCACCTTGTCCTCTGAGTCGTGTATCGGGACTTTTATGATGTCCATCCACATTTCTTTACCGGACGGTGTCTTGTGGTGTCTTACCTCGTGGAATTCGGTCATTTTACGCTCAATTACAGAAGTATCCTCAAGTGAGATTTTTCGGGCTTCTTCGGGCGAGTATATCTGTGCATCAGTTTTTCCGACGATGACAGAAGGGGTTGAAAGATTCATTGCCTTCGCGAAGTTCCTGTTACAGCCCATGTATTTCTGATTGATATCCTTCCAATATACGTAGGCGGGGATATTGTCGAGGACGGTCTGGAGCAGCTCCGTCTGATCATCCACTTTTTTCCCCATGTTCGAGTATATCTCGAAATAATTATTTGCGGTACGTTCGTATTCGTTTTTGGTGATGGAAAGTTCGTTGCTGAGGTGTTTGACGCGTGTCTCGAGGTGAAGAATCTTTTCCCCAAGCTTTTCTATTTCGTCTTCTTTCTTTTGTTCCATGTCAGAGAATTCCCTGGCCTTCCATTCGCTTGATTTCTTTTTTCATGCCGTCCATTATCATGTCCATTGCGTACTTCTTTATTTCGAGGATGTCCAGGAGTCTGCGGGTGAGGCCCTTCTGCACGAAAAACTTTCTGTACCCGAAGCCGCTCTCGTGACAGAGATTATCGGCAAGCGCCAGTGTTGTCGCCATCCTCATGTAATCAGGGGGCACCTCTTCAAAGTTGTGATGAAAGCCGATGCTTATCATAAGGTCTTCCGGCAACTGCCACGATGAAGCGACCGCCTGTCCTATATCGGCGTGGTCATAGCCCCAGAACTTGGATTCCGCCGTATGAAGGGTGCTTTTATCGATCTGATAATCGTGAAGTACTTGTTTAAACTCTTCTTCGTAAAATTGGTCCTCCACGATTATTCCGATGTCATGAAGCAGTCCTGCCGCGTAGATATTTTCTCCGCTTTCGCCGAATTCCATTCTATAGATCATTTTTGCGAGCAGACCTACCGCTATGCAGTGTTTCCATAGCCTCGTTCTGGAGTACTCCATGAAATCATCATTTTTCTGGAATATTTCGCAGACCTTCTGGCTAAGCGCTATTTCCTTCAGATTATCGAAACCGATCCAGATGACAGCTTCTTCAATATCGCTTATCTGCCGTCTGGAGTAGTAATAGGCCGAGTTGGCGGTCCTGAGAACTTTGGCGGTGAGGGGGGGATCAATCTCGATTATTGCCTTGAGGTCGCGCGCGTTCGATTTGGAATCATTGATAATCTTGACGATGCCCGATGTAACATTTCTTATAGAAGAAAGTTCCGAATCCCTGACCCGTTCGCTTATCTTCTCAAGCTTTTTAAGCTTTTCTTCATCACTTATAAGCATAGCACATTATCTCCCTGAGGCGTAATATAGTTCCTTTATTTCAAAGTTCTATATTTTATCAGAGCATATTTTCCGCACCGTCAGTGAGAGAAGCGAACGGGCACGGTACTAACTTAGTCCGGGCTATGCCTACTGGCTAGAAGTTGTGACTTACGAAACCGTCACGCAGCTTCGGCTCGAACCATGTCGATTTAGGAGGCATTATTTCACCGGCATCAGCAATATCCATGAGTTGCTGCATGGTTGTCGGATACATAGAGAAAGCTACTGCTCCTTTTCCTGTATTCACGAGCATTTCGAGTTCGCCCGTACCTCTGATTCCGCCGATAAAATCGATTCTTTTGCTTGTGCGGGGATCATCTATTCCGAGAAGAGGTGCGAGGATATTGTCCTGAAGTACGCTTACATCAAGCCTTTCGATGACGCCAAGCGTTTTAATATCGAAACGGGGCTTGAGCAAATACCATTTTTTATCTATGTACATACAGAATTCGCCTGACTTTTCAGGAGATGGGTTTGAGGTTTCGCTGACGGAAAACTTCTCTTTGATTTTCTCGAAAAAATCGCATGGGCCGAGGCTGTTAAAATCATGTACACAGCGGTTGTAAGGAAGGATGCTGAGCTGCGACGCAGGGAAAATAACGGCGAGAAAAAAGTTATAGTCCTCTTTGCCTGTATGGGCGGGGTTCGCCTTCTTGCATTCGGCGGCTGCGCGGGACGCGGCGGCGGAGCGGTGATGTCCGTCCGCGATATATGTGTACGGGATTTTTTCAAAAAGACCGGAAAGCGTCAGACTTGCCGCAGCGTCGACACGCCATACAAGATGCCTGATCCCGTCTTCGGCAGTAACGTCGAATAGCGGTGATTTTTTAACTTCCGAATCCACTATCGCATCTATTTCAGGAAGGTCTTTATATGTAAGGAATGCTGGTCCTGTGTGTGATCTTGTTGTCATCACGTGGCGGGTGCGGTCGTCCTCTTTGTCCTTGCGGGTCTTTTCGTGCTTCTTTATAATGTTTTTATCGTATTCATCTACAGAGACAGCCCCGACGATTCCAATCTGGAGATGTTTGCCCATCTGCTGGGAGTAGATATAAAGATGCTTTTCGGCGTCGAGCGTGAGCGGAGCTTCATTGCAGAGGCGCTTGAAGTTTTCCCCGGCCTTTGCATAAACGCTGTCGTCGTGTACATCAATGGATTTATCCAGCTCGATTTCGGGGCGTGAGACCCTGAGAAAACTCAGCATATTGCCTTCCGCAAGCTTCGCAGCTTCTTCGGTACTGACTACATCGTAAGGGACGGCCGCGACTTTTGCGGCTTTATCCGCGGGAGGGACAAGACCGTTGAATGGAAGAACTACAGCCATTTTATGATAACTCCTTGTTAATATACGTTAAAAGAAAAATAACGATACATTAACAAGGAGAATCTGCAACTTGGGAAATAAAATTTATTATCCCTTCAGTATTGCTTTGAGGTCAGCCTCCGGTTCAGCTATCGGCATAATGTTGAATTTATCCACCAGGATTTTCAGTATTGCCGGAGTAATGAACGCCGGAAGGCTCGGACCAAGCCTTATATCTCTCTTGCCGAGATAAAGCAGAGTCAGCAGTATGCATACGGCCTTCTGTTCGTACCAGGAAATGATCATCGAAAGCGGTAGTTCGTTCAGCGAACAGTTGAAGGCGCCCGCCAACGCGGAGGCAATCTTTATCGCGGAATAGGCATCGTTGCATTGGCCTATGTCAAGAAGCCGCGGGATACCGCCGATAGTGCCGAAATCAAGCTTGTTGAACCGATATTTGCCGCATGCGAGGGTCAGGATAACACAGTCCTTCGGAACCATTTCCGCAAACCGCGTATAGTAATCGCGTCCGGTCTTCGCGCCGTCGCAGCCGCCGATAAGGAAAAAGTGCTTTATCGCACCCGCCTTGACTCCTTCTACAACTTTATCTGCCACGCTTAATACCGCATTATGGCCGAAGCCGCCCATAATAAACTTTTCTTCACCATCATCCTTGAATCCTTCGCATTTTAAGGCCGCATTTATCAATGGTGAAAAGTCTTTATTTTCAAGGTGCTTCACGCCGGGCCAGCTTACCAACCCGCATGTGAATATCCTATCCTTGTAGGAGTCCTTCGGCTTCTGGATACAGTTGGTCGTCATGAGTATCGCACCAGGGAAGAGGTCGAACTCGTTTCGCTGTTCCTGCCAGGCGCCGCCATAGTTGCCCACAAGGTGTTTGAACTTTTTAAGTTCAGGATAGCCGTGGGCCGGAAGCATTTCTCCATGGGTATAGATGTTTATGCCCTTGCCCTCGGTCTGTTTCAGAAGCTCGTAAAGGTCTTTCAGATCATGGCCTGAAACCAGAATTGCTTTGCCTTTTACAGGCGTAATCCTTATTTGCACCGGAACAGGATTACCGTAGGCGGATGTATTGGCTTTGTCCAGAAGCTCCATTACATCAAGATTCACCCTGCCGACTTCGAGCGCCATCGTCAGCAAATCCCCCGCCTCTTCAGGCTCTTCGGCAAGAAATTTCAATGCCTTGTGGAAAAATGCGAAAACATCCGCACGTTCATGACCGAGTGCCAACGCATGGTCGGCATAAGCTGCCGTACCCTTCAAGCCCAGAAGAACAAGCTGACGCAGTCCGGTAATGTCCTCGCCAACGTCATTTATGCTGTTCTGGACAGAGACCAGCTCGCCTTGGCTAACCATGCCATGAACGTCCCCTGCCGGAACAAAGTCAACTATCCCTTCGAGGACTTCAGGCTTCAACGCCTTGGACGCACACGCCTTTTCGTAAAGCGCCTTTGCCTTTTCCCTGACGCCGACCGATCTTTTTATTCTTGACGCAATATCCTCCGCATTGAAATTAACATTCGTGACTGTCGTAAAAAGCCCCTCAGTAACGAATTTGTCTATTTCCCCGTCCTGCACACCCAGCAGCGCCGCACATGCCGCATACATCGAAATACCCTTTAGCGAATAAATCAAAAGATCCTGCAGCACCGCCGTTTCCGGATCCTTCCCGCAGACCCCAAAATTGCAGCACCCTGTCCCCTTTGCCGTCTGTTCACACTGGTAACAAAACATCTTGTTGTCCCTCCTCTTTCTTGTTTTATCTTAATTAATTGCCCTTGAGCATTACCAAAAGCATTTTGAATTTTTCAATGGCATTGACCGCATGCGGTACATTTTCAGGCATTATGATGAATTCCCCCCTTTTGACAATATTTGTAACTCCAGCTATTCTTATTTCAGCACTACCCTCGATTACCTGTAGAAAAGCGTCAAACGGTGCGGAATGCTCACTCAAAGCCTGTCCTTTATCAAAGGAGAAAAATGTTATGCTGCCGCCGCTGTTTGTCGATAGAGTCTTGCTGGTTACTCCTCCTTCTGTATAAGCCGCCAGTTCTGCAAGATTTTGCGCTTTTCCTTTTTCCAGAGTCCTGTTATTTTTCATCTCGTTTCTCCGTTTTACCCGAAATAGTTATTTTTACAATATTAAGCGGCATATTCTTTCCGCTGGCGGAGACGGACTCTTGCGCCATCCTGACGATTCCCGAACAGCACGGCACTTCCATGTGTGTCACCGTCACACTTCTTATATCGTTGAGCAAGAGTATTTGAGAAAGTTTTTCGACATAAGTCGAGCAATCGTCAAGCTTCGGGCATGCCGTTACGACCTTTCTGCCTTTCAGAAACTTGCGGTGAAAATCGCCGTACGCGAAAGGTACGCAGTCGGCAGTTATCAGCAAGTCGGCTTTGTCCCAATACGGTGCCTGTACCGGCACAAGACGAAGCTGCACCGGCCACTGGCTCAGAGCCGAAGGATAAGCCGCGTCAGTTAGCGGACTTTCATTCTTCCCGAGACTGAAGGCCATGCTCCCGGGACAAGAGTGGCCTCTTACTCCGCCAAGATGTTTTTTAACCGCCTCTTCATCAAAGGCCTGAGCTTCACGCTCTTCGATTTTTATTGCGTCTCTAGGGCATTTTCCTATGCATGCGCCGAGCCCGTCGCAGTAAACTTCGCCTACAAGCTGCGCCTTTCCGTTTACCAGCTGTATCGCTCCCTCGGCGCAGGCGCTGACACATTTACCGCAGCCATCGCATTTTTCTTTATCTATCAAAATTATTTTTCTTTTCAGTGTATTCATTTCCCCCCCGAACTGATGAGATCAGCAATTGTTGTATTTTTAAAGTAGTCCGAACATTCGGTATTTATCTTTTTCAAAAAGCCGCCAAGAAAACATTCGCTTTTTCCGCATATCTTCTTTTCGAATAAGCAGTTGCTGTGCGGAAAACTGCCCTCTATCGCAAGGTATATATCAACAAGTTTTATTTTTGACGGCTTATCCGCAAGAACAAAGCCTCCGCCCGGCCCCCTGTTTGACTTTACAAGCCCGGCCTTCACAAGACGCTGCATTACTTTTGAAAGGTGCGCCCCCGACGCATCTATTGCTTCGGCTATTTCGGAAGTCGAAACCCTTTCACCGTCACGAAGTGCTGTTATTATGACTGCATGGATGGCAAGCGAGACCGCTTCGGATATTTTCAGGATACTGCTCATCCGACCACCTTATTTTAGTATTATGGTATAAGAATACCACTATTATGGCGCTTTGTCAAGCGGAAAATAACATCAGGGTTTTTTATTCAGCACTTTTTCGTTAAGGGCGCCGGTACGGTATCCCTTGAGGTCCAAGAGGATATCTTCGAAACCAAGACCCGTAAAATAATTTACAATTTTTTCATGATTAGACACGATGAGACTGAAATAGGATGGATTTACTTCTATTTTCGCCAGTGAATTTTCTATTACCCTTACACGTGATCCCTGAATTCCGTCCGCAGCAAGAAACGTTTCGGCCGAATCAATCTTTTCAAGGATTTCCTTCTCCAGATGGGTGCCGTAAGGTATTCTGGACGCGAGGCATGCCGACGCGGGCTTATGCCAGTTTGGAAGCCCCATCTCCTTTGCCATTTCTCTAATCATTTCCTTCGTGAATCCGGCATCTATGAGCGGACGTTTGATGTTGAGTTCTTTAGTGGCCTCCATCCCCGGACGGTAGTCGTTAAGGTCGTCAAGGTTCGAGCCGTCGGCGACATCCACGATCCCTATTTTTGACGCTTCTTTTATAATGTGCTCCATGATGAGCCTCTTGCAGTAATAGCAACGCCTGTGGCAGTTGAGTCTTATTTGCGGATCGTCCAGCGGGTTAAGTTCCACGTTTACGAGTCTGGCGTTGTTGTCCTTTGCCCACTTCTCTACAAAATCGCTTTCGGGAGCTGGTGTGAACGGGGAAGCCACGTGCATCAGGACAAGATTGTCCCCGTGAATGTCAAGGCTTACTTTCGCAAGCAGTGTACTGTCTACTCCGCCAGAAAAGGCGACCGCAAGCGATTTGTACGAACTTATTATGGAATAGAGTTTTTTTCTGTGATCGTTCATTATCCCCCCTTTAAGTAAAATTAAAGCCCCCGCCGCTCTTACTTTAAACCATCACGGTAGTCTTTTTCAAGTATTTCACCCATATTTTTCCAATCCCAGCGTGAAATCGCATGAATTCTTCCGTTTTTCCCGAGTTCCGCCGCAAGAGTATCATCTGAAAGTATCTTAAGCACCGCCTCCGCCGCGGCATGCGAATCCTCAGCCGGAGCGGTAAAGCCGGTTTTTCCATTTATAATCGCCTCGGGAGTTCCGTCAAGGGCAAAGCCTATTGCCGGTTTCCCTGCCGCGAGCGCCTGCACTACGGAACGCGGAAGGCCCTCGCGAAGTGAGAGATGCATCAGCACGTCCATAATTGCGGTATAGCGCGGAATCTCGCCAGGCGCGACTAGACCAGCAAACGAAAATCTGCCTTCAAGCCCAGAGGTACGGATTTGCTTTTCAAGTTCCTCTCTCATCGGGCCATCACCGACCGCCAGAAAGTGGGTATCTGGAAATTTCTTTGCTATTTCCACTGCAGCGGGAATGAAAAATTCGTAACCCTTTAACGGAAAAAGTCTTGCTATCGCTCCTATAACTTTGCGATTTTCCGGTATTCCGAGCTGTTTTTTCAGATTAGAATCGGCTTTTGCGGCAACAAATGAGTCCAGGTCCATACCGCTGTAGACGACCATGTATTTTGACTCAGGCGCAATCCCTGCCTTCAGGCATTGATCAATCATCGCCTGCGCTACAGCGTATATCCTGTGACAGCGTTTCGCGGCCCACTTTTCAGAAACCTTATAAATAAAGTTTTTCCACGGCTTCTCGTAGGAGTGGAACGCCTGTCCGTGAACGGTATGCGCGACAAAAGGCACTCCGGCTTTCCATGCCGCGGCACGTCCGATTATTCCGGCCTTTGAACTATGAGTATGGACTACATCAAAAGAACGCTCTCTGAAAAATTTGAGAAGAGTCCTGTATGCCATCAAGTCATGGTACGGATTTATCTCCCTTACAAGGTGCTGATTTACGACAACCTCAAAATCAGGAACTTCGCGCTTACGGAGAAGCTCGCCCTCCGGCCCCGGTGAAGGCCCTGTGACAAGTACAACCTCATGTCCCTTCGCCAAATGCGACTCTATCGTAAGAAGCGTATTCTCCTGCGCGCCGCCTACTATCATCCGAGTTATTACATGACATATTTTCAATTTAATTCTATCTCCATAAAGCATCGGGCGCTGCCGTTGACAAAACTGAAACGCCGCTGACCCTTTTTATTATTTATGATGAGCTCAGAGCGCCCCAGGCCATCGTTCTTTATCTCACCGCTTAAATTAAGCTCTGAAGTCGTGTATTCAAACTTCAATAAATTTTCAGAGCATTCCGTCCTCAGTCCCGCAGTCTTGAAAATCCAGCTTCCATTCTCAGGGCTGATTGCGCAAATCTCCGTGCCGGACTTCGATACCTCCCTTATATTTTTTGCGACACTCCGGCTTCTCTTGTAGTTTGACGGCAGCACGACAGCACCTATTTCCAAACTCTTCATGAAAGGTCCCAGTCCGTGACTAAATTCGCTCCTGCCTTCCTGGAGTATTATGCGGTTTATGCGGCTTATTCCCTTTATTTTCAAATAGTTGCAAAGTTCCATGGAAAGTCCCCACGATGGAGTATTAAAAACAATTCCCCTCCCGAGTTCCGGTTCCGCGATAAGCACTGAAACCCCGGCACCATCCCCGTGGGTTACCAGAATCGACGGTTTGGAAAAAACAGCGCCGGCGTGCCAAAGAAAAACCATCAGAAAAACCGCTCCAGCCGCAAATGTCATCGCAATAGCTTTCCTGGCAGTAACAAGCACTGCCAGAAATAGATAGAATGCTCCAAGCATCCAAAATGAAGGTGACGGCAATGACCCGTCGGCGGACAGCCGCGCGGCCGATGAACATATCCCAATCAATACCCCGACTGTAAAGTCCAGCATGCTTCCGAGTATTTCGGAAAAAATACTCAACGGCTCCAGCATCAGTTTTATTATCGACACAATAAATATAAGAAAGACGAAAGGTCCCATGAAAAGGTTAGTAAGTATTGAGCCTGGAATGTAAAGCCCCTGATTGTAAAGAGTTATCCCGCTGCTTGCGAGCCACGCCACGGAACAGAACAGGACAGCGCCGATAGTATATTTCAACAATCTATAGAAGAAGTAATCTTTATTCGAAACATTCTCCGAGGGTATCCATGATAGTTTCTCCGTCGCGCATCTCTGCCACATTATTATAGAAGGCCCGGCCATTATAAGAAAAATCGTTATAACAAAAGAATACTGGAACCCTGCGTCAAGAATATATAAAGGCGAAACAATAAGTATCAACGCCGCCGCCAGGAACGTACTGTTCAGTACCGGCGTATAGTAAAAAAAAGCCCGGAAGAAACACCATAGTGATATAACAAGGAACGCCCTCACCGCAGGCGGTTGCATTCCCGTTGTAAATATGTAGATAAATATTAGGAACGGCAGAAGCAAATAGCGTGCGCGGAACGGGACAAACCTCAGTATCCAGTAGAGAATGAGCGCTAGGATTCCGATATGAAGCCCGCTCACAGTGAACGCGTGAATAACGCCGCTTTTTATAAATTCTTCCTTATTCTCTTTGCCTATTCCCTGTTTACAGCCGAAGACGAGCGCCGCCAGTATCCTCTTATGTTCATCGCTTTTTACGTTGGAACACACCTTCTCAAGAAGGAAGTCCCGCAGGCTGCTGACAATTGATTTAATTCCCTTTCCGCGTCTGGCTATTTCTCCTTCAAATGCAGAGAATGTTTTTCTTATCCCCCTTGTTTCCAGGAACCTTTGCATATTAAAACCGGCGCTGATAACGGGGGTTTCAATGTCGGAGAAATATCCCCTCAGTAAGAGAGTATCACTGTATGAAACATTTCTGAAATCCTCGGGAAGCCTGACGTAGAGAGTACCAGACGCATCATGCCATTTGTCGCTTTCAGTATATTTGAATTTTTTCAAATCCGCATAGATGTAACGCGGGTTTTTCATCCATTCAACATTGGCTCCCACACATGAGGAATCTGAAACAGTACATTCCACCACGGCCCCGCAGTCACCGGGGGGCAAAGTTCTGGAGCAGTCATCAATGGGAACCAGAGAACTCAGGAAGAATGAAATTATGCCGGCCGCCGCGGAGAGGATGAATCTTACGGCATCGCTTCTCCTAAAAATTATTATAGAGACAGCCGCGAATGAAAGAGCCATAATAAGGGAACCGGAAAATTCGAGCGTAAACGGCAACAAGCCGGCGAGAAGTCCCGCAAGAATTACAAGCGCCGGGTAATTCCGGACAGATTCGGAAATATTTTGCCTTAGATCACTGACAAGGCGGCGTAACACATTCAGTTCTGTTTTTTTAGCCGGTCGATGTCCTTCTTGGCGAGATCGACGACGGTTTTGAATTTTGGGATATTCTCAGGCGCTACGTCCATAAGCGTATCATGCGCGTCATGAACGGCTTCGGCCGTCTCGAAGCTACTCCCTTTTTCACCGGCCTCGTCCCAGTCATCTCCAAGACTGACGACCTCTTCGCGTTCAACAAATTTAAAGAGACTGCTCAAGCCCAGCCCTTTTAGCAATGCAATATTCGACGCGCTCGCGTTGACTATTTCCATGGCGGCGGCTATTTTTTTCGCTCTCAGCCCTATCATGGCAAGGATGCCCATGAAAGTACTGTCCATTCCGCAACATTCCTTGAGATTTACGGATATTATCGTAAATGTCTCGTGCTCAAGTTCCTTTGCGAGATTGCGAAGCGGCGGGCCGTATTCAAAATTGGCTCTGCCTTCGATCTTTATTTTATATATTCCAGCGTTGTGAGATATAAGTACGTCTGACTCTTTCATCGTTTATTTTCCCTGCTGTGTCAATACTGCTTTTATTCTTCGGACGCCGCGGCTGGAGCTTTCCTCTTTCTGGATTTTGAATCCACCGAGGCTCCCTGTATTTTGAGCGTGCGGACCGCCGCATATTTCTTTGCTGAAGTTCCCGATACTGAAGACTTTTACCACCTCGCCGTACCTGTCCCCGAAGAGGCCTATCGCGCCGCTTTGCTTGGCATCTTCTACGCTCATTTCATTGCATGTTACCGTAAAATCCGACTTTATGGCATCATTTACGATTTTCTCGACTTCGGCGATCTGCTCCGGCGTCATCTTGTCGGGATGCGAGAAGTCAAAGCGCAGCCGATCAGCGGTTATGTTCGAGCCTTTCTGTTCGACATGAGTTCCGATCGTCATTCTGAGAGCCTGGTGCAGAAGATGAGTCGCGGTATGAAGTCTTGCCGTATCATCAGAATGGTCGGCTAGACCGCCCTTGAACTTTTGCTCGGCGCCTTTTCTTGAAAGCTCCTGATGTGCATGGAATGCCTTTTCAAACGATTCCTTGTCTACTCTGAAGCCTTTTTCCGAAGCCATTTCTTCGGTGAGTTCGAGCGGGAACCCGTAAGTTTCGTAGAGGAAAAACGCGTTTTTCCCGCTGATAACTTTATTCTGTATATGCTCCGGTACTTTTTCTATAAGTTTTTCAAATTCCCTAGTGCCTTTTTCGAGAGTTTTTGCGAACTGCTCTTCTTCCCGGGCGAATTCGTCAAATATGAACTGTGATTTTTCTGAAAGTTCCGGATAAACATCCGAATAATTATCTATTACTATTTTCGCGAGCTTCTGCGTAAAATGCTCCATCACTCCGAGTTTGCGGGCTTCGCGGATTGCTCTTCTTATCAGGCGGCGGAGTACGTAAGCCTGGTCAACATTTCCCGGCGCTATGCCGTCGGCCATAATGAAGACCGCCGCACGGATATGCTCGATGGTAATCCTTTCGGAATTAGACCTTGATGCCGGAGCGGAAAGCCCGCGTATGCTGTCAAGTTCGGTGAAGAGCACCTGAAAAAGTTCGGTGTCATAGCAGCTTGATTTTCCCTGAAGGACTGCGGTAACGCGCTCGAGGCCCATGCCGGTATCGACATTCGGTTGTTTGAGCGGTTCATAGTTGCCTTCGGCGGTCTTGTTGTACTGCATGAAAACGTCGTTCCATATCTCGACCCAGCGATTGTCGTCAGGATCGAAGTCTTCTGGAACGGGTGCGCCGCCGGTCCAATAGAACATTTCGGTATCCGGGCCGCAGGGGCCGGTTTGTCCGGCGGGACCCCACCAATTGTTTTTCTTCGGGCACTTTGCAATCCTTTTTTCGGGGACTCCGAGATGGAGCCACATATGGTAGGCTTCGTCATCAAACGGAGAATCCTGGTCTCCGGCGAAAACTGTAAACGCCAACATTTTAAGGGGTATATTGAGCCATTCCGGGCTTGTCAGAAATTCGAAACTGTAGCTGATCGCCTCTTTCTTGAAGTAATCTCCGAGCGACCAGTTCCCGAGCATCTCAAAAAACGTGAGGTGAACGGCATCGCCGACTTCGTCTATGTCGCCAGTCCTTATGCACTTTTGATAATTTACGAGACGTTTGCCCTGCGGGTGTGCTTCACCGAGAAGGAATGGCACAAGCGGGTGCATTCCGGCAGTGGTGAAAAGTACTGTAGGGTCATTGTCCGGCACGAGCGGGGCGCTTTTTATTACTGCGTGTCCCTTGCTCTTGAAAAACTCTATATATTTTTGTCTTAATTCTTTTGCTTTCATTCCTGAATTCCTGTTCTTCATTGTGGGGAAGTTCCCACGGGCATTACTGTGATATTCTGTTCTCTTCACATACTGATATTATCAGTAGAACACCACTAAAAATCAACAATCTCCCGCCAGAAGACAATTTATCATGTATTGACGCAGAATTCCAGCCGTGTGATATCCTGATCTTAAGAATTAACCGCTATACTCTTTGCCTGACAAGATATTGTACCGGAAGAATTTTCCGAACCTTGCTTTTATTTTCGCCTGGCGCACATTATAATTAACACTAAGAGAAGCTTTACATTCATGTAACGAATCGTCAAAACGGGGGACGGAAGATGAAGAAAAAAGAAGACCAGTCGCTCGATTTTCACGTCAGGGAGTTTGCCCAGGGCAGCCGACGTTTTGAAAATGTATATGAATCAATATCAAGAATGATACTGACCGGTCCCGACGCATTCAGGAAGACAAAGGTCAATGGCAGAACAACTTACGATTTTAGTATATTCAGGAATGGTCATAAGCATCTGGTCGGCCTGTATGATGAGATAAACAGTTTCGTATCCTTCGTGAAAGACGCCGCCGAAAATGGTTCCTCGTCCGAAATGGCCTTCGTTCTGGTAGGCGAGCCCGGCAACGGCAAAACATATTTCGTGGAATACCTCTGCCGCATATACCGTGAATTCCTTTCAAAAGAGGAAAACAGACGTTATACCTTTAAATTTATGGGGATGGATAAGCTCGGAACTTACGGGAAAATCAGCGATATAGAGTCTCAGACCTATGAAGACCCGACTGTGCTGGCGATGAACCTGTACGAGTCGCGCGAAGAAAATATCAAATATTGTGTGTCGCTCGGGCTTAAGGAGAAGACAGCCTACGAACTTTTCGACAGGAAGTATCGCTCGCTCGGAGCCTGTTCTGATTACATCTTGAGCGATATCCGCGAATATACCGGCGGCAATATCGAAGAAATGAAAAAGTTCATCAAAATCATTCCCGTCCCGATGAGTGAAACCCTCGGCACCGTTACCGGAAAATATTCAGCACGCGACAAAATAACATCATCCGCCAAAGACCTCCTCGGCGAAGAGTCCGTGCAGAGACTCCTGCATATATCCGATACGAGCAATCCGTACCGCATCGACCTCCGTGTAGGCGCGCTGGCCCGTGTCGGCGGCGGCGGGATACATTTCAGTGATGAAATGTTCAAGAACAAGAAAGACCTTGTTCAGGTCTATCTCGGTGTAATCCAGAACAGAAATATTGAAATTGACGGCTACAAGTGGCCGATAGATACATTAATAGTAGCGACAAGCAACAACGAAGAGTTCAACCGTTTCGTCAGCGAAAAAGAGGAAGCCCCGATTGTCGACCGTTGCCGCATATGCTATATCGGGCACAACACAAACTACAAGCTCCAGGAAGAACTTACGTCATACGCGCTGGGCTCGCTCACAAAAACAACGATGTCCGGCGAATCGTTGCATATCGATCCGAATCTCAACTTCGCGGCTTCCAACTCCGTAGTGCTGAGCCGTCTTCCGAGGTCCGAAAAACTTACCCCTCTTGAGGTCCGCAAGCTCGCCGCTGGCGAAGTCGCGGGCGACAAGAGCGTGAAGGCCTTGATAGAACTCATTGACGATCTCCAGAAGGAGACGGACATTACTAAAAGGTTCGGTCAACGCGGAATAGGGCATCGCAACCTGGGCCGTGCGATACAGCTCGTGATTGAGAATTCCGAAACGCAGGAAGGCCGCTGCATGTTTGCGGGCAACATATTCAGGGGCGTTGAACAGATAATCCTCGATTATGTCAAGGACCCGAATTTCAGGGCGAAGTATCTCGAAGACCTCAAAACGGCAAAATCGCTTTACCGCGAAAAGGTCAGGACCGATATGTTCAACGCATATATGGACGAGCCGCACGCTATAAGAAAAGAGGTCATGAACTACGTCAATATGGTTGTCGCGATAGACTCTCAGGAAGTCGGTCCCGATAATATGTGGCGTTATGCCGACCCAGCCACCGGAGAAGCCAAGGCAATCAAGATTGATGATACTTACATAAAAAGCGTAGAAGAGCGCCTCGGACTTAAAAACAATGAGCAGAAAGAGTCGTTCAGGACAACAATACGAAGGATTTACGGACGGAAAGCCCATACCGATCCGAATTATGACTTCATGGATAATAATGAACTTGTGAAGGCGGTTACCGATGTCCGGCTTCAGTCCGACGTCGCGGGAGCGGGAAGTCTTGTCGGAGCGCTTGCCAACCGGACGAACGAGGAAAATGAAAAGCTCTACAGCCGTATCATCAAGACCATGATGGAAAAGCTTTCATACTGTAAGACCTGCGCCCAGAAAACAATTGATTACTTCTGTACACGGCAGGACGAAAGCTGAGCATTGCGTTCGTGTTCGTTGTAGGTATACTCTTAACTCAATTGATCGGGCAATATGCGGAAGTCAGACAACAATAATCTGCCGGAAAAAGTAAAGCGAGAGATAGAAAACTCAGATGTCGGGCACCGTATGCCTGAAGAGTCCAAGCGCTTCGGCTCGGATCTATCTTCTCATATTTATTCTCCTGACGACTTCAGTGTCCTTCAGGCCATTGAGCCGCCCTCTCCGCACTACAGAACAATCAAGTCGCTCGACGAACTTCTTGAACGCGACGAGCAGCGGAATAAGGATGGTTTCAAACGTAAAATAAATATCGGCAAAATCATCAAGCCGGGCCGTGCGGGAAGCAAAAAAATCATCATCGTCCCGACTACCACAGAAGATAAATTCTACCACGACAGCCGCGTTTCCGAAGAAAATGAAAATCACGAGGATTCTCGGGATTCCGACAGCGATGAAACGGAAACCGGAGAATCCGCAGGGACGGCCGAGGGCGAGGTCGGCGATGTGATAGGCGAGCGTCCGCTTACCCCCGAGGGCGAAGGCGAAGGTACCGGCGCCGGTTCAGGCTCCGGCGGAGAGCACGAAATAGGAGCCAGCGCCTATGAGCTTGGAAAAGTATTGACCGAAAAGTTCAAGCTTCCGAACCTGAAGGACAAAGGCGCCCGCAAAACGGTCATCCGCTACAATTACGAGCTTACCGATATGAACCGCAAGCACGGTCAAGTCCTCGACAAGCGTAAAACCTTGATGGAAATTATCAAGACAAATATAAATTTAAACCGTTTCGACCCCGATATGCCGCCGAAGCCAGAAAACTTTATAATCAATCCGCGCGATTTTATGTACAGAGTGCTTTCAAAAGAGAAGGAATATGAATCGCAGGCGATTGTCTTTTTTGTGAGGGATTATTCAGGCTCGATGCACGGCAAGCCTACGGAGGCAATTTGTTCTCAGCACGTAATGATTTACAGTTGGCTTATGTATCAGTATCAGGAACAGGTGATGACAAGGTTCATTCTGCACGACACGGAGGCGAAGGAGGTTCCGGATTTCTACTCTTACTACAATCTCAATGTCGCAGGTGGAACAAAAATACAATCGGCCGTCGATCTTGTAAACGAAATCGTCGAAAAGGAAAACTTGGCCGCCAATTACAATATATACATATTTTACGGCGGCGACGGCGATGACTGGAGTCCCGACAAAAATTTATTCGACGAAGCGTTCAGCAAACTTTTTTCATACGTTAACCGCATGGGGATAACAATCGTCAGGAACAGCTATATGGCACAGGACAAGCTGACGGATTTCGAGCTGTTTCTGAAAGAAAGATCGATTCTCGAAAAACACAAAGATCTGATAGAGCTCGACGTAATCTCTGAAGACGCTGACGATAAGAGGCTTGTCGAGGGAATAAGGAACCTGGTGTCCTGATGGAAATAATAGACCAGCATACAAAGGAAATAATGGAGGGCTGCAAGGTCCGCGCACGGGATGCGGGATTGCGCTTTGACGATGAGTCCATCGAATACATCGTTACAAATCAGGACCTCCTCGAGCTAAGCCCCAAGGGAATGATCCCGACGCTCTACGATTACTGGGTGCATGACCTCGAAATACTGAAGGGGCGTCGCGAGTATGAGCTTTACCCTCACAATCCCTATGAGACCGTGATAAATTCCCGGCCGCCGCTTTCATTTTACAACGACAACAATCCCGACTGGCTTAACGTGATGATTTTCTATCACGTTCTGGCGCATATCGATTTTATGCAGAACAACGGTTACTTCCGTCATACGTGGGATGATGATTTCGTAGGGCTTGCACTCGCAGACAAGCGCCTTATCAATGACCTCAGGACACGGCATGGGCGCTGGGTCGATTACGTGATAGAGTTCACGCGCGGCATTGATAATATAACAGGTTATTACCAAGTGCTTTCCGATCTCAACGCAGCCGAATATATCGCTAAGCCGGGGCGGCTTGATTATTTTTTCGACGTTTTCCTCCAGAAGGTCAAGAATGTGCAGGCGCCTGAGTATCTCAAGGAAATAGATGACTTCAACAGGATAAAAAGAGAGAGTCCGCTCGATGTCGAGTCTATATTGATGTCGGGCATCAGAAACCGTTTTCCCGAATTCGAAAACCTCTACGAAAAATATCAGGCCGAAAAAACACCGAAGCCCCGCGACATTATTGAGTATCTCATGCGCTATTCGCCGTTTCTGAACAAAGAGGAAAACGAGTGGATGAAGTCCGTAATGCAGATAGTCAGGAATACCGCCCTTTATTTCGAACCCCAGCGCCGCACGAAAATCATGAACGAGGGCTGGGCTACTTACTGGCATTTCGAACTCTTTCTTCAGGACGACCGCATAAAGGGCCATGAGGCCGATTTCGCACGCGTCAATGCCTTCGTGACCTCGCTGCCAAAGCTGGGCATGAACCCTTACGCTATTGGCTGGAGGCTCTTTCAGCACATAGAGGAGATGGCTGAAAAAGGAAGGATTTCCTATGATTTCGAGAAGATACTCGACGTAGAAGAGCGCAAGAAATTTGATAGGAAAACAGGAAAAGGCCGCGATTTCATTTTTAAACTCAGAAACGAATTATGTGACTTCAATTTCATTAATACCTATGTGACGCAGGATTTTGCGGATCGTCACAATCTGGTCATTATCGGGGAGCGCGTCAACGAGCAGAGAATGACAAAAGAGTATTATATCAAAAGCAAAGATGCGGATGATTATAAAAAACTTATCATCGACAGTCTTATTCATCCACCGTTCATAACCGTTTCAGAGGAGACCCAAAGAGACGGTGTACTGTCTCTCGTTCATCAATACGAGGGGAAACAGCTTATACCAGAATTCATAGAAAATGTAATGACCGGCATAGAATATCTCTGGGGCGGCGAGGTGAAGCTGGAAACCCACCTTATTCAAAAAGGGCAGCCCGAAAAGATCACTTATGTCATGAAAGACAGGAAACTGAGCAGCGATGCATCATAGTGACAGAATAAAGAAAAGCATTGAGAAGCTGAACCGTAAGCTCCAGAAGGGGAAGAAGGAGTCCGGGATAAACTTCCATGATTTCCTGGTGAAAATTTCAGAAAGTCCCCAGCATTCGCTGAGAA
Organism: Lentisphaerae bacterium GWF2_45_14; assembly: GCA_001804785.1. Taxonomy (GTDB): domain Bacteria; phylum Verrucomicrobiota; class Lentisphaeria; order Victivallales; family GWF2-45-14; genus GWF2-45-14. The sequence continues at coordinate 20,482 of MHBG01000007.1, read as the reverse complement.
ATATATTCCAGCTTTTTCATGACATGATTCACTTCTACATTCCTGTCGGCATCAACGAGTATCCGAACGATCCCGAATCCATAAATTACATCCAGTACGATTGCGGCAAGCTTTTCGTTGACGATACCGAAAACCCGTTTTTTGCCGACAGGCTGCTCGCGAACCGCCTGATAAATGTGTCCGACTCACTGAAGGGCGGCGTGGTTCGCAATAAAATGTTGCTTTTTGTCGGTCCCCCTGGAAGCGGGAAAAGCACCTTTCTCAACAACCTGCTTCAGAAGCTTGAAAAATATACCGAGATGGATGTCGGAGTCATGTATGAGACTATCTGGCAGATAGATACGGAAAAGCTCGATTTTTCTCTTCCGTCGGGAGCGTCGGTGGAGATGTCGCCGTCGAAAGAGCTCAATTTTTCCGAAACAGTACCCGGAATTGAAGCTTCCCAGTCCCGCTATCCGGGGCGTTTCCTGCTTATCCCTTGTCCCAGCCACGACCACCCGATAATTCAGATACCTAAGCAGTACCGTGAGGAGCTTCTCGATGAGATTATTGATGACAGGAACTTCAAGCGTCATCTTTTCCACAACAAGGAATATGAATGGGTATTCAAGGATACGCCGTGCCCGGTATGCTCCTCGATCTATCGTGCGCTGAGTGAAAAATTTTCGCCTGACGAGATAATAAATATGATATTCGCGAGACGTTATGAGTTCAGCAGAAAACTCGGGGAGGGCGTCAGTGTCTACAATCCCGGCGACAAAGTCCAGAAAACACCGACAATTAACTACGAGCTCCAGAAATGGATCAACGCTATCTTCAAAAGCAGTGATGCCATCCTCTACACCTATTCGCGTCTGGCAAAAACCAATAACGGCATATTCGTGGTGATGGATGCCAAGGTGAACAATCTCGAGAGAATAAAGAATCTTCATGGTATAATAAGCGACGGCGTTCACAAGGTGGGCTCTTTCGAGGAGACGATAAATTCGCTCTTCCTCGCGCTTATAAATCCCGAGGATATTTCGATAATCAATGAAGAGAAGTCATTCCGCGACAGAGTATTGAGAATCCCGATACCCTATGTTCGCGACTACAAGACCGAGGCCGAGATCTACAGGAACCGCTTCGGCGGCGGCATTGAAAGGCATTTCCTTCCCGGGATAGTCACGGCATTCGCGAAGACTATCGTATCAACGAGGCTTAACCGTGAATCAAGGGGAATGCGTGACTGGATCGACAACCCTTCAAAATATGAAAAGTACTGCGACAGCGGAATGCTTCTCATCAAAATGGAAATATATACGGGCTTTATTCCGGAATGGCTTTCCGAGGACGATGTCAAGAAGCTCGACCGCAAACTGCGCCGCCGTATAATAATAGACGAGGGCGACCTGGAGGGCGGCAAAGGCATTTCAGGCCGCGAGTCAATAGAAATGTTCAATGCGTTTTTCAACCGCTGCAAAAACCGCGATGACCTTATCAGTATTGAAAATCTGGCAGACTTCTTCAACCAGGCCGAATACAAAGACAAGATACCGGACGATTTCCTGAGCGCCCTTGAAAGACTTTATGACTACAACCTCCTTCAGGAGATAGAGGAGTCCATGTTCTACTATAATATCGATCAGATCGCCAACGACATAATGGACTATCTTTTCGCGATAACCCTTGACTCAGGCACTACCGGTGAATGCCCGTTCACCGGGAGACTTCTCGAAATAAACGAAGACTATCTTTTGGGAATGGAAAGAAAACTTATTCGCGGCGGTCCATCTATTTATGAATGCGTGGAATTTAGAAACGAAACACTTAAAAACTATGTCTCAAAGACCCTTAATGAAATGAGGACAGGAACCGATATAAAGGATACCGCGCTCTATCAATCGCTTGTAAAAAAATATTACCTGAGCCTCAAGGAAAATGTCCTCAGCCCATTCATTAATAACGACAATTTCAGGCGCGCGATAAAGGAGTTCGGTACTCCGGATTTCAAGAATTACGACAAGCGGATAAAGGACGAAGTGAAGCTTCTTATAAAGAATCTTATCTTCAAATTCCAGTACACGGAAAAAGGAGCGAAACAGGTTTGTATCTATCTTATCGACAAAAACCTTGTCCGTCCCGCTTCAGAGTCCTCTGTCGACGAAAGCGGCCCCGCCGAGTAACCCTCGAATCGACAACCTGGGAAAGCGGGGGAAAGTTATTTTCGACCGGATTTTTGTATAAGATATGCACTACTGTCCGGCAAAAATCAGAACAGAAAATAAGGGAAAGGCTCTGACCGTTCTTGCGATGGACTGATGCTCAATCAGTTCTTCCGGCTCCTTCTAATCTTCAAAATTCGGCAATTTTTTGAACACCTGGATTATAACTCCAGTAAAGTATTTTCAAAACTTTATAAATGAATATTAGCTACTTTGCTAATTCTCAAGTCGCTGTACCCTTACAGAGACGTGCTATCAGATATGTTTCGAGTTTACCTGACATTCCTGCTCGAAAATGTCACATCTGCCAAAAGGGGGGAGCGGAAAACTCTTTCCACACGCTCAACTTTTTCCTAAAAATGGCATTTTTAGGAAATTGCGGGATGGCTGTGAAATCGTTTAGTATCTGACAGAGCAGGATAGGAGGCATTGAGCGCAACGACCGCTGGCCTTTTCGCAGAATTCCTTATATACATGGAGTGTTCCCTGGCGTAACGCTGTGGAATTAAGTATGATACGTTTTTTGTCAGGATGTTTGAACCATTTTTCAGCGGCTGCTCTGATGATTGAGTTGTCCTGTTCCGGCGGCAGTATGAGATAGGAGTCAAGCGCGTAGCGTGAAAGGGTTCTGTCCTTCTTGAGAACAGCATACGCGTAGAGCGATGGCAGTATGACGTTCAATGTTATTTCCAGCAGGAAGCTTTCACCGGCGAGCGAGACATTTTTGGGGAGTATAGAGCCGAATGATGCATGGTTTTCCCAAAGTTGACATTGAATTTTGAGAATATTTCTGACTGCTGGCCAGAATGCGGAAGGATAGGTGTTGCTACGGACGATGCGCAGGAAAAAATCAATTGGTGAATTTTCAAATTTCTCAAGCATGATACAGAGGGCGGCGAGGCGTCTTTCCGGGCTGTTCAGCGGTCTTATCGCGTTCCTTGTCCAGTTTATTTTTTCGCGTGCCGATTTGCGCAGCGGCCACCATTGCTTCCAGCAGTCTGAGACAAAAGATTGCATTTTGTCATCAGGGAAAGCCTCTTTCGACTGGTTGGGAAGGAGGCCCGACTCTCCCCATAGTATTGTGGTCGAATGTTGGTTTATCTCGGTTCTGTCATATTCGGAGAATCTGGAGAAAAGTTTGGCAAATGCGGTTCTATTCTTTTTGTAGCCGAATGCGTCAAAAAAATATTTAAGGAAGGCCCTGTCTGAACCAAACGCTATCATGTCTGAAAGAATAGCGGTCGATTTATTTCTGAAGCGTTCGATCCCCGCGTCGGTCAGGAAGATTCGTGCGTCTTCATCAGATGCGGAATGGAAAAAGTCCCGGCAGAAATTTGTTTCAGCATTTTCTTCGATTTCCTGGGGCTGGTAATCTTTTTTCGGCGGCAGAGAAAAGGGCAGTTCAAAAACTGGAACTCCAGACGGCGTGACGGGGTCCTTCAGGTCATCGAGCATCACCGCGTGAAGGATGACATTTGAGTAGTGCGGACTTTGAGAGTGTGAGTGTCTTGTCCAGTCCGAGCTTCGCTGATGGATTTCAACATCGCCCCTGATTATTTTGCCGTTGACGCGGAGCATGGCGTTCAGGAAATCCGGGCCTTCCTCATGGTTCCAGCTGCCCGGTGAGATTATTTCAATCTTACCGCCGCCGCGCACGGTAAACTCGGTATCAATTGTTATCCCACGCCAGAGTTTCTGGATTATCCTTTCTCTGATGCGCTCATCTTTGTCAGGAATGTCCGCACTCAATTTTCGCCTATTTATTTGCTTTGCTTGCATTTTTACGTTGGAATGTCTATCTTTTAGCTTCATATTGAACTGGAAAATTATAAAATGTCGATACGTGAGACTTTAAACCATATTTCACACAATTCAAGGAAACGTCTTATTAGAGGGGGGCTTCTCTCCATTTGTCTGATGTTGCCATCTCTCTTTTTTGCGGCAGAAAGGAATGCAAGGGTTACGCCTATTGTCGAGGCGGTAAGCGGGATACTGCCCTCCGTTGTCAATATAAGTGCGGGAACTGAGAAGGCAGAGAGTAAATCTTCCAGCGAAAGCAGAGTTCTCGGAAGCGGCTGCATAGTCGACCAGACGGGTCTTGTCCTTACGAATTCGCATGTTATCGAGGGGGCGGAACGTTTGAATATCACGCTTTCCGACGGAAGGACTTTTACCGCATCAATAGTGGCAGACGACCCGGCAAACGATCTTGCTCTTCTTAAAATAGTCACGGAATATCAGAAAGACTCCTGGGGGGCGGTCAAAATGGCTGAACCCGGTGATCTTCTGCTCGGAGAGACCGTCATAATGGCTGGAAACCCGTACGGGCTGGGAAGCAGTATATCGGCGGGAATACTTGGAGCTATCGGGAGAAAAGTCGTCTACAAAGGGAAAATTGTTTTTAACGACATCCTCCAGGTTGACGCTCCCATCTATCCCGGGAACAGCGGCGGACCCCTGATAAATCTGAACGGAGAGATGATTGGGATAAGTACGGCAGTCCACAGAAATGCGCCGGGGATAGGCTTTGCGATTCCGATTATGAGAATTGAGAATGTACTTGCTTCATGGATGCTGCCGGAAAAATTCAAAAGAGCGAAACTTGGCTTTGTCCCAGCGGTGAGGAAACCAAACGGAAAACCCGAAATATATATATATTCAGTCGAAAAAAAAAGCCCTGCGTGGGAGGCTGGTATCCGAGGCGGGGAAGTATTGAAAACCTTTGACGGCAAAGAGATTAAAAGTCTGATAGAACTCTCAAGGGAGCTGATGCGGTTGAGAGTCGGCAATACCGTAAAATTGACGGATACGGAGAATCGCTCATTTTCAATAAGCCTTGTTCCCGCCGGAGTGAATGACGGTGCTGGAGTTGCGAAGGAGCTTCTGAATATTTCCATTCAGGAGATGAGCCCGCGCCTTGCAGATGCGCTCGGTTTCAGTGGTTTATTGGGGGTTGTCGTATCGGATAGTTTCGGCGCTGGCAGCAAAATAAAAAGAGGCACTCTGATTACGGCAATTGACGGCATGCCCGTGAAAAACTTTTTCGATGTCGCCGAAGCACTAAGGGACAACGTCTCCGGTGATAAAATAAAGCTCAGTACCGTATCTGAGGAAAGCGGCAAAAAAGAATTTTGGGTCTATGCAAAATAAAAAGGGAAGAAAATGAGTTCGAAACCTATCATAGCGGTGGGACTAAACCCCGCCTGGCAGAAGACGCTTGTCTTTGAAAAACTCAGGTTTTACGAGGTGAACCGTGCAAAATCCGCCGTCTGGACGGCCTCCGGCAAAGGGATAAATTTTGTAAGAGCCACAGGGAACTGGGGAAAGACTGATTCGATTGTTTATCAATTTGCGGGAGGAGAAAACGGAGCTAAAATTGTCAAATGCCTGGAAGACGAAGGATTGAAGCACCACAGCGCCAATGTAGCTACGGAAACAAGAATATGCAGTACCTGTCTTTGTCTCGAATCTGGCAAAATGACCGAGCTTATAGAGCCTTCCGGTACAATAAGCGGAACGGAGTCAGCTTCATTGCTTCAGGATTTGAAGAATGCCCTTCCGTCAAGTTTGGGCCTCTCGCTTTGCGGCACGTATCCGCCCGGCATAACGGAGGATTTCTACAAGGAGGCCGCACGTGAAGCCGCAAGGCTGAAGCTTCCGGTGCTGATGGATGCTTGGATGAACGTAAATTCTGTCATAGAAGAAGGTTCTGTTGACGTTCTTAAGATAAATATGGAGGAATTTTTTGCGCTTACAAAGTGCTCTGACATAGAAAGCGCCTTGAAGCAGTGCTTCAAAAGCCCTGTGAAAATCACGGCAGTCACTGCGGGGCCCGGCAACGCTTACCTCGGCGCGGAAGGGAAAATATGGGAATATAAAATTCCAAGGCTGGGGAAAATAATTAATCCGATAGGAGCCGGAGATACTGTGTCGGCAGTTTTTTTCTCTGAACTGGTGACTGGGGCTGAACCTCATGAGGCGTTCGCTTCCGGGCTTGCCGCCGCATCCGCAAGCTGTCTCACTCCGAGAGGAGGGGAGTTTTGTAAAGAAAAGGCCCTGAAAATAAGGGAAAACATGAGTGTGGTATTAAAAAAGCTCAACTGAAGGTGACACTAGCCTTGAGTATTTGCATAAAGACCTTAAATTAAGTTGATTATCCTAAAAATGGAGACGTTTGCAATGTCTGAATATAATGAAAGCACTGTTCCGCCTGTTCAAGAGCCGAAGATGAGCGGCCCTGTCACATCGGTGCCGTCCCCTGAAAAATCATCGAAGAAAACACGCTACGGCTGCATTACATGCGGGGCGATACTAATCTTCCTTGCGATATTGGTGTTCCTTGGACTATGTGTCTTTTTTATCCTGTCGGCGGTCTCGAATTCTTCGCAGATATCATCGATTTTTAAAATTAACCCTTATGGCAGTTATCAGGAAGTGTTTGTGGACGGCGATGACCTTTCCATGAACAAAATAGCGGTTATAGATGTGAAAGGAGTGATTGTGGATGGCGAAAGCTCCTTTTATTCCGTGGCTGACGCGACACGTATATCCGATCAGATAAAGTACATAATCCACGATGGGAACGTGAAGGCCGTAGTGCTTGACATTGATTCGCCGGGGGGAGAGGTGGTTGCCTCAGATTCCATCCATCATGAGCTCGGAAGGCTCCGCCAGGAAACCGGAATACCGATAGTTGCGGTAATGAGATCGCTTGGCGCGAGCGGCGCATATTACATCGCGGCAGGCTCCGATTATATAATAGCCAACAGAATGACGATAACCGGAAGCATCGGTGTCATCATCGAAACATATAAATATCATGAACTCTTCAAGAAAATAGGAGTGGAGGGCGAAGTGTTCAAATCGGGCGCAATGAAGGACATTCTGAATGGGGCGAGACCCAGTACCCCTCAGGAAAAGGCAGTCGTCCAGAACCTTGTAGGGCAAACCTATTCTGAATTTGTCCAGATTGTTGCGAACGGAAGGAAAAATCTTTCAGGCGAAAAAATAAAAACGAGCATTATCGGCGACGGGCGTATATTTGACGGAGCTGAAGCCCATAAGCTGGGGCTTGTCGATCAGCTCGGCTTTTTCGAGGATGCCGTGGAAAAAGCCGCAGAACTGGCTAATGTGGGGAGCGATTACAAGGCGGTAAGATACGAAGAGCCTTTCTCCTTCGGGAGCCTTTTCAGGAGTTCAGAGGCATCCTCCTCGAATCTGAGCATCAGTCTTGGAAACAGCGCAAAAAGCTTTTCCCTCGAGAAGGGGCGACTCTATTTCTTGCCCGGCGCTTTTTACTGATAATTAAAGAAAGGCAAAAGCAAAGCTAATGCCGCGGATAATAGTAGCAGATGACAGCAGGGCTCAGCTCGCGATCTACAAATGTATGATCGAGGAAATGGGACACAAGGTTTATTGTTGCAATAATGGGCGGGAGGCATTGGACGAATTCATAAAATCGGGAGCTGACCTCCTGATACTCGATGTAAATATGCCCGAGCTTGACGGAATCCAGACCTGCCTTGAAATCAGGAAGAACTCGCTCGGAATATCCGTTCCCATAATAATAGTCTCATCAAACGACCAGGAGGAGGATATAAGTTTCGGACTCGCCTCCGGAGCAAGCGATTACCTTGCGAAACCCATAAAAAATGCAGAACTCAAGGCAAAAATAAACGCACTGCTTGAAGGCTCCATAATATCTTCCGATGACGACGACGCGCTCGAAAAATATCAGACAAAGATAGCGGGCCGCTATAAGATTGTTTCGCGGCTCGGTACCGGTTCGCACAGTTCGGTGTATCTTGCGCTGGATGAGCAGCAGGATTCCGCAAAAATCGCAGTCAAAATTTTCAGCCGGGAGGTCTCAAAAAGTAAAGACCTTATCAACGGCATAATCGCCAGACTCAAGGAGTTTTCGACCTTCAAGTGCGAACATATAATAAGAGTCTTCGATTACGGGGTTTTTCAGGGCCGTCCCTACTGTATAATGGAATATGCAGACGGCGGCGACCTTCAGGAATACTCCCGGAAAACACCGCTCACGGAATCAGAGGCGGCCTCGGTGGCTCTCGACATCCTGAAGGCCTTGAAGTACTTCGAAAAAAACAATACGAAGCATCTCGACATAAAACCCGAGAATATTATGATGCACGGAATGCGTTTCAAGCTTGCCGATTTCGGCATAATCATAGAGCGCATGACAGCTACGCTGCCGGTCAATGCGGAATTCTGGAGTTCCGCTTCATATATGCCGCCGGAAATCCTCTCCGGCTCGCCCGCTATTACTATAAAAAGCGATATTTACAGCCTGGGCGTAACTCTGTATCAACTCATTTCCGGTAAAAATCCGTTTGCGCACGAAATGCCTTCGACATCAATGTATAAGCAGATGAATGAAGTTCCTCCGGCGTTGAATGCCGATTTCAAAAGCATCTCAAGTCTCTTTTCCGATACCGTCGCCAGAATGCTTGAAAAAGACCCCGGGGCAAGACCGACGTTGAACGACCTTGAATATTCCTTTTCGCATGTCGCCCGGAAAACGGAATCGCCCACGCTTAAGACAGCCTCGCCTCAGTCAAAAAAAATATTCGAGTTTTTATGCAATGCCTCGCTTTCCTGCAATCCCTGTCTTATTACAGGCCAGCGTTTTGAATACACGGAAAGCGCGTCATCGTCATTTATCAACAGGATCAGCGGAGCACTTGATAAGTTCTCAAGTGCTCCCGCAATCATACAGAGCGATTACGGACGTAGAAAATTTAAAATGAGCGATAAAGATTTTGACGAGGTCAACGGCCTCCTTATAAATCAATGGCGCTCAGGCCGTGTCGTTTCGCTCGCATGGTACCCTTCAAACCCCTGGAGAGGAACAAGCTGTGTTGATTCAGCCGGGCCGGGCCGGGATCTTCAGGATATTTTCCGGCACGGAAGTCAGCCGAGAATGGCATTCAGAAAAGAACTCGCAAGAGTTGCCGTTGCCCTCGAAGCGCTGATGAAGGAAAAAATCCCCATTCTATGGAAGCCATTTCCTAAACCAAATGGAGGTGAGAATTTTTGGTGGGGTTCCACAAAGACAAGAATGGTCCCACCGGATGACTTTAAATTGCTCTGGAAAGAGGTCTTTGATTTTCTTATCAATGAAAAAGGCCTTAAAAACCTGATCTGGACGTATTCACCCTCGATGCAGGCAGAGTATTTCAACAGCGAAAAAATTCTTTATCCCGGCAGGGAATATGTGGACATTATTGAGCTTGAGTACAGTTCTGGAATAATGAAGTTCGACAACTACCGGCAGATATCTGCGCTCGGTAAACCCATAGGCATATCAGGTATTCCCCATCCTTCCGGAACTGAACCCGCAGAAATTGAAATAGATGTTGCCGGAATCAAAAAAGAATTTCCCAAAATTGCCTTCCTTATCTTTTCTGAAAAAAATATCCTTGACGGGGATGTTAATTACAGCTATCTGGATTGTCCGTTTTTCAAGCATATGCCGCCGCCGCTGAAACACGTTCGCGAGAGGCAGAAGGAAAACGCGGCACAGCTTTCAGAAAAGAAAGCACCGCCTTCGGTATCCAAGTTGATTATTCCGCAAACACTGCCGCGGATTGAAATGAAATCTCAACCTTTGGGCATAAGACCGCTTCCTCCGGCACTCGCACAGAAAGTTCCGGAGAAACAGGACGGAATGAAGGATCGGCTGAGGAGACTTAAAGAACTTTTCGAAGAAGGTCTTATAACGGAAGAAGAATACAAACAGAAAAAATCAGAGGTACTTAAGGATATTTAACTAGGAAAGCTGCCGGATATATGGATTTACACGTTACAAATTCAGCAATCCCAGAGTTCTCATGGTCTTTTTCACGACACAGTCTGTTCAATCACTGCCGCAGGGCGTATTTCTACCGTTATTACGGAGCCGCCGGAGGACGGGACGTTTATTCCGACGAAAAGAAGCGCTTTATGTATCTTTTCAAGCACATGAAAAAAACAGATACCTGGCTTGAAGAGACGCTAAGACGCTCGATATCTTCTGTTCTTCAGAAAAACAGGTCATCTGTCGGAAAAGACATTCTGGAAAAACACATTTATACAGAGTCGGCAAGGCGTTTTTTTCAGGGCTGGAATAATGTAGTTGCGCGGGAATGGCAGAGCGATCCTGTAAAGCTGAATCTCTTCGAATCATATTACGCCGAAGACGAGAGCTCCTTCCTCTCATCAGTTGAAAAATTGAAAATACGCCTGGGGAACGCCATAAAATATTTTACAAATTCGGAGATATTTGAGGAGCTGTCGTCGCTTGATTTTCTTTCGTGGAAACTCCACTCAAAGCCTGTGGCATTCAATGTCTCGGGAGTAAAAGTATGGGCCGCGCCGGATCTCGTGTGGGCCGATAAAGGCAGAATATTTCTTCTGGACATCCGCTTGAGCAGGAGTGGCGGGCAAAGGGATGAAAGGACATTGAATCCCGTGGCGATAAATCTTCTCATGGCGAATCATACGCTCAGGGCTGTTCCTTCCAGAATAATCTTTAGGACAGCCTTTCTTGAGGCGCTTTCCGGCCCCGGCGGAATCGATTCCCGTGGTTGTGACGCTGTCAATGTCGAGGAACTCGAAAAGGCGGTCTCTGAAAGCGCGCGCGCCATGCTTTCCGTACTCACTCCTGACGGTAAGGCAAATGAACCTGACTTTCCCAGAAGATCGGGGTCGCCTGCCAGGGACTGTGTCAGCTGCGAATATAAGCTTCTATGTACGGATTATCCGGATTGACCGAACTTGCGCTCTTCAAGAAGATAGACACAGTCATTAGGTCGTGCCTTTGTCGCGGATGATACCGACACTACGGAGCCTTTCGGCGCTTCCTCGACAGGGGCCCGTTCGAGCCTGATGTCCTCCACGTTGAAAATCAATGCTCCAGTCGTCGGCCCCGAAATCATTATTTCCTGTCCTTTTCTCAATGCTCCGGCGCATAATCCTATTTCGATTGCCTTTGCCTTTGGAAAATATTTGCGGACAGTTCCAATATGTATTTTTTTCTTCTCCGAGCGGCTGCCGTCGATTCCGCACCACTGTTCCATTTTTTCGCCTAGGTAGTAGCCGCCTTCCCAGAACCCCCTGTTGAAAACGGAGGAAAGTACCTTCATCCACTGATTGATTTTATCTTCCGTGAAGTCTCCGGCGAGGACGGCGTCGATGGCGTCTTTATAGGTTTTTGTGACACTATATACATAGTCGGGCGAGCGGCCGCGCCCCTCTATCTTAAAGACCGATATTCCGGCATCAATCAAGGTATCCAGAAAGCGCAGCGTGCAGATATCCTTTGGTGACATAACATATTTATTTTCAAGGAGAAGCTCCTCTCCCGTCTCGTCGTCGATAATCCTGTAGCTTCTTCGGCAGTTCTGGAAGCAGGCCCCCCTGTTGGCAGAGAAATCGTAAACTCCGAGGCTCATGTAGCACCTTCCTGAGACCGCGACGCACAATGCTCCATGTGCGAATATTTCTATTCTGAGCAGTTCGCCGGAAGGCCCCAGGATATTTTCATTTCTGACGGTGTCGCATATTGATTTTATCTGTGGTAGAGAAAGTTCGCGCGCAAGCACAATCACGTCGGCATATTTTGAATAAAATCTGACCGCATGGATGTTGCAGATATTTGCCTGAACCGACATGTGGACTTCAATCCCTGCCGCACGAGCCTCCTCAATCACCGCGATATCTGAGGCTATAACTGCCGAGACGCCGGACGAGGCGGCCTCCTTTATTATACTTTTTACCTCGCTGATTTCTTCGTCATAAACGATTGTATTGAGAGCTAGATAGCTTTTTACCTTCATTCTTCGGCAGATTTCCGCAATCCTGTGAATATCCTTTGGCTCAAAATTCGCCGACGAACGCGCCCGCATATTGAGCTTGCCGACACCGAAATAAACGGCACCGGCGCCGGCGCGTATCGCGGCGCTCAACGATTCATAAGACCCCGCCGGGGCCATTATTTCAATTTTGCGAGGGGCTGGCATTTTTCAGAATAAATTCTTTATGTCTTTAATCATTTCACCTGACTTTTTCAGCATTTCTTTTCCCCCGTCCTCCAGGGAATTAAGAACATCGGAGTTTAAGTTGACAGAGGATTTTCTTACGGCGTCAACTGTTGCCTCAATTATCTCAGCGAATATCACAGTCGCCATTTCCTTGCCGGTAACGCCGTTACCATCCTTCATGCCAAGTTCTTTAATGTGGATTCCCGGGAGCGGGAGCGGGAGTGAAATACCCTTGCCGCCTGTAACGGGAGTTGAAACGGCAACGCTGCTGTTCTGAAAGTCGAACTCCTTTATCTGGAATCGTTTTTCAGTGCTTGGTGAAGTTTCTTCCGATGTTTTCTCTGTTGGGGTTTTTTCTTTTGAGGTGTCCTTTTCTGAGAGCTTGTCTATATTTTTCTTTATATCGGTAAGGTTGCATCCGGTGAGTCCCTGCTCGTAGCTCACGGAGAGTCCGTCTACAAGTATTTTGTGGATAAATATATTGTTGGACAGTACGGACATCACATTTACCGTAAGCGTGAATTCCTTGACATTGAAGGCGTACTCCGACTTATAGCCTTCGGGATTATAAATAATGAAATCCTTCACATTTATGTGCCCACTGAAAGGAGAACAGCTCACGCTGCCCACCTTGACCGGTGTACCTGTTATCGACGGCATGAACCTTTCGATTCCATGTTTTACGATAGCGCCCATGTGAAACGCCACAATGTAAAACGCAGCCAGTACCAGAACGAGAAACGCCGCTCCCGTTCCCAGAATAATCTTCTTTGCTTTTCCAGCCATGAAACATCCCCCCCTTGTTAAGTGATGTACTATATCACTATTGAGGGCCGGGTCAACGTGCGTGGGTCAGCATTCGTCGCGGCAGGTAAGTCCTACGGAGACGCGGCTGCCGATGATTTCCTTTTCTATATTGTCGCGGATGGAGTCTATGGTCTGCTGGGCCTCTCCTATTTTTCTTTCGGGATTGAATTCAAGGAATATTTCCACGAATACATTGCTGCCCGAGCGACGTGAGCGGATACCATGAAGGAGGTCATATTGCTCAAAGTGTTCGGCAAGGGTCCTCAAAATAACTATCTGCGCTGATTCCTCGATTGAGCGGTCAAGCAGGTCTTGCAATGAGGTCGATAGTATCCCGAATGCGCTGAGGAGTATGGAGCCGGCGATGAGCAGCGAAGATACCGGGTCGATAAACGTTACCCATCCGTAATGGGGAAGTATCACGCTCAGGGTCAATGATGTAAAAATAAATCCGTTAGCTATCGCCTTGGTGAAGAAGAACTTGGATTGTGATTCCATGAGGGGGGACGATTCTCTTTTCGCGATCGCTCTGTTCTTTACGAAGAAAAGTGTGTTTACGAATCCGTAAACTACCTGCGTTCCCATGCTTATCCATATGCCGAAGCCGCTTATGTGTGACGGATGGATTATGCCTTTAACGGAATTTACTATGATAACGACAATGCACGAGGCCATCAGCATCGCAATTATCAGGCTGGATATATTTTCAAGTTTGCCGATTCCGTACTGAAAGTTGCGGTTTACCGGCCCCGAAACCTTTCGGATCGTGTACCATGAAATGAGTACGGCCACAAATTCGAGTCCGGTTTTCAGGGTATCCGCCAGCAATACCGCCGAGTTGGCCGCAAGAAACGCCGTCGTTGTTATAAGTAGATCTGCAAATCCCGCCACGACACCCGCAAACGCTGATGAATTTTTTGATGACATGTTAATATCCGTAAAAAGTTTGTTTTCAAAAACTAAGCATAATTAATATACCAGCAGTGTTTTAACTCTTCCAGTTCTTGACGGTTTTATTTTTTATGCGAAAGGAGTGTTGAATTTTTGCGAATGATTATTATTTTTATCCTTATGACTAAAATATCAGGAGGGGGTAGATGATAGATATAGCCGCCCTGGCAGTAAAGAAGTGGAAAGGTGAGCGCGGATCGTTGATAATGGCGCTTCATGAGATCCAGAATCAGATGGGATATGTGCCGCGTGAGGCCACTATGGAAATATCTTCCCAGATGAATGTGCCGCTGGCAAGGATTTACGAAGTCCTTACATTTTATAACTATTTTAAACTTGAGGCCCCAGGTAAGGCGGTTATCTCAATCTGCACCGGGACGGCGTGCTACCTGAAGGGGGCCCCGGCGCTCTTGGATGAGTTTAAAAAAGACCTTGGCATAGGGGTCGACGAGGCGACGTCTGACGGAATTTTCCATTTGCAGTGCGTGCGTTGTCTGGGGTGCTGCGGGCTGGCGCCGGTGGTGTCCGTAAATGGAAAAATCTATGGCAAGCTCAAGCCGAGCGATATCAAGCCTATAATAGCCGAGTGGCGCGAAGTTTTTCCAGCGAAGGAGACAGCCAATGCAGCTAACTGAGTTCGACAAGATAGTTGAGGCAGCCAAAGCAAAATCAGCCGCGTTCAAGTGCAATCTGTACTGCTGCTACAGCACGGGCTGTGTCTCGTCGGGCTGCGGTGACGTTGTAAAAGCTGTTCAGGAGGCGCTTGTTTCGCACGGCTGTGACAAAGTTGTCAGAATAGTTAAAACAGGCTGTATGGGGCTTTGCAGCCACGGGCCTTTGATGCGTGTCGAGGTCGAGGGGCAGAAGCCTGTTCTCTACTCAGAAATAAGGCCGTTAGTTGCGCGTCTTATCATCGCCGAACATATTGTCCCGGCACTTTCGCTTGAAAAAGGCGCAGACTTCAATGTGCCGGACTTTCTGTCGGGTTTCGTTCTGCCGCTCGATATACCGTTCTTTTCGAAACAGATGAAAATAGTTCTCGCTAACACCGGACATATAGACCCTGAATTGATAGATGATTATCTTGCTCGCGGCGGCTATCAGGCGCTGAAGAAAGTTCTTACGGAAATGACTCCTCAGCAGGTAGTGGAAGAGGTGCTGACAAGCGGACTCAGAGGCAGGGGCGGCGGCGGCTATCCCACAGGGCTCAAGTGGAAAAACGCGGCTCCGAGCCAGGGCGCGGAAAAGTTTGTGATCTGCAATGGCGACGAGGGCGACCCCGGCGCATATATGGATAGAAGCGTACTCGAGGGTGACCCTCAATGTGTAATCGAGGGCATGCTCATAGCCGCCTATGCCATCGGCGCGACTTCCGGATGGTTTTATATAAGAACAGAGTATCCGCTTGCCGTAGATAGAGTTGAAAAGGCCATCAAGCAAGCGAGAAAAGCCGGGTTTCTCGGCAAAAACATATTTGGTACGAAGTTTTCGTTCGATTGCGACATCAGGCTTGGTGCAGGGGCTTTTGTCTGCGGAGAGGAGACCGCGCTCATTGCCTCGATCGAGGGCAGGCGCGGCACCCCGCACCCGCGTCCGCCGTACCCGTCTCAGAAAGGACTCTGGGGAATGCCTTCGTGCGTAAACAATGTCGAGACCCTCGCGAATGTGCCGCACATACTGATGAAGGGCGGGGCATGGTATGCTTCGATAGGAACGCCTGAAAGCAGGGGAACGAAGGTCTTTGCGCTCACGGGGAAGGTTAAGCACTCAGGCCTTATCGAAGTACCTATGGGTATGACGCTACGCACCATAATAGAGGAAATAGGCGGCGGTCCTTCGACCGGCAAAAAAATAAAGGCCGTCCAGACGGGGGGGCCATCAGGCGGAGTCATCCCATCGGAATTTCTTGATACTCCGGTATGTTATGACCAGCTCAAGAAGCTTGGTTCAATCATGGGGTCGGGCGGCATGATTGTCCTTGACGAGGACGACAATATGGTCGATATCGCGGCGTTCTATTTAGATTTCACCGCCGACGAATCATGTGGGCAGTGTTCGCCGTGCCGTATCGGGGGCAGGCAGCTGCTTGAACTTCTCAAAAAAGTGAAGTCCGGCAAGGGGTCAATGGATGATCTCGCACTGATAAAGCGGCTTTCGCTGACGATGAAAAAAGCCTCGCTTTGCGGACTGGGTCAGACTGCGCCAAACCCGGTATTATCCACCCTGAAATACTTTGAGAACGAATATCTCGAAAGAATCAAAAACTGAACGGGACCGTATAAATGAAAACAGTAAAGCTCAAAATAAATAACGTGGAAATTGAGGCTTCCGAGGGCGAGAACATCCTCAATGCCGCCAAAAAAGCTTCGGTAAATATCCCATCGCTTTGTAAACACCCTGATTTGCATGCCACCGGCGCCTGCGGAATATGCATTGTTAAATTAAAAGGCGCGCCGAATATGGTCAGAGCGTGCTGTACACCTGTCAGCGAGGGAATGGAAGTAATAACGCACGACCCGGAAATAGTAGGCGTGCGAAGGACTGTCCTTGAACTTATCCTGAGCGCTCATCCCAATGAGTGCCTGACTTGCGGCAGAAATGGGACTTGCGAGCTTCAGCGTCTCGCCTCAGAATTCGCGATAAGGCGAGAGAGTTTCAATCCCGTAGTGCCGGACATCCCGCCGGACAGTACCACAAACTCAATCACGCTCGAACCCCGCAAATGTATAAAATGCGGGCGCTGTATTACCGTATGTCAGGAAAAGCAGAACGTATGGGCTCTCTCCTTCCTTGAGAGAGGGATTGATACCCGCATCGCCCCGGCGGGCGTAACGCTTGGAGAATCCCCCTGCGTCCGTTGCGGCCAGTGTTCGGAACATTGCCCCGTGGGCGCGATATTTGAATTTGACGAGACGGAGAAAGTGTGGGCGGCGCTTTCGGACCCGGAACTTTACTGTATTGCGCAAATTGCTCCCGCCGTGAGAGTTTCGATTGGCGAGGCCTTCGGCTATCCGCCGGGAACAAATCTCACGGGTCAGATATATGACGCGCTGAGGCATCTCGGCTTCAAAGCGGTATTCGACACTAATTTCGGGGCGGACGTTACCATCATGGAAGAGGCGTCTGAGTTCGCTCACCGTTTCTTGAGCGCTCCCGAAAAGCTTCCGCTCATAACAACATGCTGTCCCTCATGGGTCGATTTCATGGAGAAGTTCCATCACGACATGATAGAATACTTTTCCAGCTGCAAGTCGCCTCACTCGATAGTTGGGACATTGACGAAAACTTATTATGCCCAGAAGCTCGGTATTGATCCTTCAAAGATAATGATGGTGTCCATAATGCCTTGTACCTCAAAGAAATATGAAATCACAAGAACCGGAAATATGTACGCCAGCGGAATGCAGGATGTGGATGTTGCGCTCACAACGCGTGAATTTATAAGGATGCTCCAGCAGTCAGGCATAGTCTTCAATGATCTCGACCCGGAAACGCAGGCCGATTCACCGCTCGGCGAATACAGCGGGGCGGGTGTTATCTTCGGTACCACGGGAGGTGTGATGGAGGCGGCGCTCAGAACCGCCAGTTACTTTATTACCGGACACGACCCCGAATCTGTGGATTTCAAGCAGATAAGAGGGCTCGAAGGAATAAGAGAATTTGAATTTAAAATAGGCGGACACTCCATAAGGACAGCCGTCGCTCATGGTCTCGGCAATGTCGAAACATTGATTTCCAGAGTGCGGGCCGCACGCGAGGAAGGCAGGGAGGCGCCATACCACTTTATAGAAGTCATGGCATGTCCCGGTGGCTGTATCGGCGGCGGCGGCCAGTCGTGGAATGTCGACGACGCTATAAGGAAGAAACGCGCCGAGGGGCTTTTCAGTGATGATCGCTCTAAGGCAATAAGGCTCAGCCACAGAAATCCCTATATACAGAAACTTTATGAGGAGTTCCTCGGAGAACCCCTTGGCGAAACGGCCCAGAAATACCTGCATACCAGTTATCAGGCAAGACCTGAATATAAGCGTTAGACCCACGCAGGGCCTGGGAAATCTATGTTCAGCCGAATAAAAACCGTGCCGTCAACGAACACAGTTGGCGTTGACGGCACAGATTTGTCGCGGGGCAAATACTCTGATTAGTTCCAATGCGGGTCTGTGGGAAGGGCCTTGTCGAACTCTTCCATCAGTTCCTCTTGATATTTTCCTTCAAATTCGAGTTTGAAGAATTTATCGAGGGCTTCTTCTGAGAATTTCGCCCACGATTCCTCTTCGCGACCCGGGATTATCGGGTAGAACAGAGCGTCGTTGCCTGCCGCCGCTTTGAGGTCGCCGGGTGCATCGCCGACCATTAATATTTTGTTGGGTGCGTATTTTCCTTTGGCTGCATAGCGGAGGTGCTCGGTCTTCGTGCCGTGTTCCTGGCCGGCTATCGCATTGAGATAATGGTCAATCTTGTTTTCCGTCCATTCGCGCGTAAGGGCTTCGAGTGGGGTCTGGGAGACCACAATCTTATCGGCTTTACCGTGTGCTTTTTTGAGTACGTCAATGACTCCGGGGAAGGGCGGTATGCCGTGTACCATTTCGGTGATGACCTTATTTACTTCTTTGCTCCATGCCAGGAGCATCGTAAGTTCCTCGCTGTGAGTCGCGGCGACTTTTGCTTCAAGAGCTGGGTTGCCGAGTTTGCTTTCCTCTTTTATCCACTGACGCATCTCAGGCATGTGGGGAACATCGATGCCTCGGGTTTTGAATTCATGGCGTTCCTTCATGAGGTCGAGCGCGCGTTCTACGGCGTTGAAACGGTTGCAACCCCTTGTCTTGCTGTAGAGGTTGACGAATTCCCAGACTTCGCGGGCGTATTTGCTTGCGGCTTGAAGATGGAAGTGTTTTATAAGTGTGGGGCAGAAGCATTCTTTCTGCTTGATTTCCATTGTGTCGAAAATACAGCCATCGCTGTCGAACCCGATAAAAAATTCGTGCTCGACGGACAGATTCTTAAGTTGTGCTACATAATCCATTGAGGGGGCTCCATTAGTTTGTTTATTCTTTTTACAAAGTCTCGATATAATAGCCTACAAAGAGAGAAAAGTCAAATCATTTATGGATATTTTGGCCTTATCCAAGAGACCGAAATGATATGAGAAATTGCCGATTTCTGATTTTACGTGAGCATCGGAACCAAATGTTACGAGTGCTTTATGTCTTATTACTTCCTTTAGCATGGGGATATCGGAGTTCATTTTGAAGTGTGAATTGAATTCGATGGCTATATTTTGTGATTTTGCGCGCCTGACAGTTTCGCTGATTATTTCAAGGGGGACTGTTCCGATATGCGATTCGAGCCAGCGGAACGGATGACCCAGAATATTTACGGGATAGCTGAAGATCATATCCATATTGCGGATCCACTCGTCGATAATCATTTGCGGTGAAGGATTATCAGGGAGGGCGAGAAAGTGGATGCTCCCGATTAGAACCTTGATATCTTTCTTGAATTCTGGAGAAAAGACAGGGCGGCCATCGTTCATGAATTCAAGCTCAATGCCGGGAATGAGTCCGTCCGCAGCAAATCTTTTAATTTTTTCTAGGTGGGCCGCGAGTTTTTCGTCGCCTTGCGATTTCCACTCGTCGAAAATGGAAGGATGGGAAATATAGCTCCATTTCCAGGCTATTTCGGCAGGAAAATATATTGCCATTCCGTGGTCGGCGATTACGGCTTTTTGCAATCCTTCTGAGTTGCTTCGGAGAAAATCGGCGTAGAATTCCGGCGTCATTTCAGGGTCAGGACAGCAATAGCTCAAGTTGGTGTGTGTGTGCGCGTCAATCATTTTTCACAAGGGTACAAAAAAGCCCCTTCCGCTTAGAGCGGCGGGGCGGATATTGCGTATTCAGTCAACTCAGGCCTTTTTTTCAGAAGCCTTTGCGAGGGACATAAGTTGTGATTTTTTTCTGGAGACCTTGTTTTTGTGAATCATGCCGACCTTCGCGGACTTGTCGAGGAGGCTGCATGCCTTCAGGAGCTGATCCTTGGCCTTTTCCGTTTCGCCTGCCAGAACGGAAGCGCGGAAGCCTTTTTCAACTTTGAAGATTTCGCTCTTTTTGGCTTTGTTCCTAATTCTTTTTTCTTCGCTTGTCCTCTGTCTTTTGAGTGTAGATTTGCTGGTTGCCATTACTTTATAGTCCTCTCTATTGCTATTTTAAAATCCATAAAAGTTCCTAATATAACGGCATCGGCGCAAATTTCCAATACTTTTTGAAATTTGGCATCGCTGTTTCCAGATATACGTAATGCGATGATGCCGCCAAAAGTCATTTTGCCGCGACGAACTCAATAAATTCTAATATCCATTAGCTTTAGGGGGTGGCTTTTTCTCGTGTTCCTATATTGTATCTATTTATCCATAAGGAGGTTATAGCTTAAAATGACTAACGGGCGCAATGCCAGGCAAATACTCCTCTTCGACCATTCGGA
>MHBG01000006.1 GCA_001804785.1 Lentisphaerae bacterium GWF2_45_14 | reverse complement strand
GCCTCAAACATGTAACATCAATTTGGACACTCATTCCGGAATCCCCTGAAAACTGTCCATTTATTTTCGGAATCACTGTCCACATAATTTAAGAATCCCCGTCCATTTATTTCCGGAATCGCTGTCCATCAGCCTCCGGAATCCGCACCCTGAGCATACCAAGAGAGTAATTGCCCTCTATGGGGCGATTTTCCTCGCTCTGCTACAATTTCTGAACCGCAGAGGGTTTCTATACGTCTCCGCCCTTTTCCCTCTGGCTTGCTTTCCTGCCAGAAGCTTTCCCGTAAATTCTCCAGAGCGTCTGCGTAAGACATAAAGACGTTTTGCGCCAGGCAATAATGTTTCTGAAAATGCATTACGTCCGCTCTGCATTGGTCGCAAAAACTGCATGATGATGGGCAGCGAATGCGGCGGAAAGACCGCGGCGATCCTCTACTCACTGATCGGATCCTGCCGGGCGAACGGCATCAATTCCTATGAATATCTCAAAGACGTCCTGATAAGAATCAACACTCTCCCATACTCCAGACTCTCCGAACTGCTCCCACACAATTGGGAAAAGCTCCGCCTCCAGAAATAATTTTCAAAATAGAACCCCTCTAAAATTCCTTTGATATATGTGGGCTCGCCGTACCTTTACGAACAAGCAATAAACGGGGTACAACGCCATCCCATAGGAAACCTCCTTTTCAATATTTATTGTTTTAGATTTTTTCAGAAATTCAACAGAATTCCATCTTTGACTTCTGTCCGTCTCCGCTGACAGGGCAATTTGCGCCATCCAGTTCAGGAACGGAATATTTTTCAAACCACGCAAAAAGAGACTCGCGCATAGCAGAAACTTTTTCACTGAATGCCGGATTGTTGCAGAGGTTCGTCGTCTCTCCCGGATCCGTTTCAAGATCATAGAGTTCGCAGGGGCCGTCCTGATAACGGTGAATATATTTGAACTTACTGTCCCTCAACATTCTGACAGGTCCATACTCATCAAAAATTACAACTGGGCGTTTCTCATCAAGAGCCAAACCATTCAAAAGCGGAACAAAGCTTTTACCCGGCAGCTTCGTATCTTCGGGCATCTCTATTCCCATATAATCGAGAATAGTGGGCATAAAGTCGTAATGACTTAGGAGTTCGTTGCTTATGCCGCCTTCGGGGATTCTTCCCGGCAAAGACATTATGAAAGGAACTTTCACGGATTCCTCATACATGTTCAATGGATAAGTTGCGTTCCCTTTGCCGTAAATCCCGTGATGCCCCATATTCATGCCATTGTCGCTCGAAAAGCAGATGAGAGTCGATTCTGAAAGCTGATTTTTCTCAAGCCAGTCGAATATTCTGCCGACATTCATGTCCATAGCCGCAACAGCCGCGAAATAACCACTCAGATACTTCCTGCGCGTTTCAGGGCTCTCAACCGGGATTCTGCGCTCTTTTATCCATTCCGCCGGAATAATTCCGTCGGGGACGGATTCAAAGTCGCAATTATTATAGAAGAAGTCATAAAGTTCCGCAGGGTGCTGATTCCGTTCCCAGGGACTGTGCGGAGCCGTGTAATGTACGCCAAGATAGAAGGGATTATCCTTGCCTTTCTGCTCTTGAAGAAATGAAAGAGCATTGTCTGTAATCAGATCCGTCAGATAACGTTTGTCATAATAAAGCTCTCCATTTTTCATCATCGGAGCATTGTAATAATCGCCGCCGCCCTTCGAGTGTACCTCCCAGAAAGAGAAGAACTTCTGTGCTTTGTGGGTATTCCCCATGTGCCATTTTCCGCTGAGACCGCAATTGTATCCTGCTGCCGCAAGGTAATCGGTATATCCGGGCTGGCCTTCCAGATATTCCGTAACAGTCCCTTTCCCTTGGGGTTCGAGAAATTCGTATTTAACGTCTCCGCCGCAGAGCCAGTCGTGTATTCCGTGACGGCTCGGAATTCTGCCAGTCAGAAGCGAAGCCCTTGCGGGAGAGCAGACAGGAGAAACGCAAAAGAAATTTTCGAAGCGCAGACCTCTTTCGGCCAGACGGTCAAGATTCGGGGTTTTCGCCTCTTTGTTCCCGTAAGAGCCAAGCGACCAATATCCCTGATCGTCTGTCAGAATGAAAATGATGTTGGGTCTTGAGTTATTTCCGGATGACATTCTAGTATTCTCCTTCTAATTTGCCAAAAGCTTCTTATATTCGTTAAGGGCGTTCTTGAAGCCGTTTTTTATCATGCCGTAGTCGCTGCCGCATGTGAGGAAATTAATACCCGACTCCAGCAGAGATTTCGAATATTCAAGATCAAGCCCAGCTGTGGCG
Source organism: Lentisphaerae bacterium GWF2_45_14 (assembly GCA_001804785.1). Lineage (GTDB taxonomy): Bacteria > Verrucomicrobiota > Lentisphaeria > Victivallales > GWF2-45-14 > GWF2-45-14. The sequence goes on along the minus strand of MHBG01000006.1, from coordinate 4,984 downwards.
CTCCATATATTGTTTCTTTTGCAGGCTGCGATTACCTTCTTTATAACGTTCAGAAGTTTCAGTTAATAGTCTATGTAAAGCGTTTAATGCTAAGGCTTTATATGATTTTACTACTGCAATTTCATTGCAAAGGACGTTCTCCCCCCAATGCCTCCAAAGCCACACGGCTCTTGAATTTACTGTCGTACTTCCTCTTCACTTCTCTTGACTCCTTTTTTCTTGTTTTTAGTTTAGGTGTCTTTTACACTTATTCAATCTCTCCAACTTTCGGGGCCAGGCGCAAACTCCTTGATTTTTTATTGATATATATAACAAAAATTTTCCTCAAAACATACATAATTCTACCAGCTTACATGTCCATCACAAAACAGATTTATTTTTTCTGACGGCAATATTCAGCCTTGCTCAGTCCGCTTTTCTGCCACTCGGATATTATACGCAGCCATTTTTCCTCCAACGCTACTAAACTCATATTATTCCTCCAATCTGTTTTTATCAAAGAACATAATCCATATCAATCGCACATGAAAGATGTATCAGGTTTGACGCTTACGAAAATAGTGCCATTCAACAAAGCCGGATTCATACAAAAATTCCTCGCTTGCTTCCTCTATGATGACTGAGCCTTTATAACCTACTTTGTTCAGGCTGGCGAAAACGCCGCTAAAATCATGCCCGCTGTCAAGCGACAAAAACGTCCCCCCGGAAGAATTCTGCCCTCTTATATGCGCGTTAAAAATATATTCCCCATACTTCTCTATCCAATTCTCCACGCTCCCATAGGCTTTAAAAAAATGTTCATTGCTGAGACACTTAGAAATATCCAGAGTTATGCCAAAATGAGGACTGGCCACCTCTTCAGTTATTTGGGTCATGCATTCCAACTCTCCAATTGGAAAGCTGGCCTCCTGCGCAGTCTCCAAAGAAAACAAAATGCCGCATCTCTCCGCCAAAGCGGCCCACTCCGCAGCAAGCTCTGTGAATATTTTAAAATCGTCATTAGGAGATCTGTAACTCGAGCTCCACGCCCTTGCGTGCCCGACACAATAAAGCGCGCCAAGTTCCGACGCCTTTTTTATGCCCAAATTTATTTGTTTAATAGATTCCTTTGCGATTCTCGGATTCGGGCTGACAGAATTCAAATACACAAACGGCAAATGAACTCCAGTCCTCTTAAAGTTCTTGAAAAAAGAGCGCAGTTTTTTGATGTTGCGACGGTCTAGCTCCCAAGGCCACAACGCAAACGAGTCGGGGCGGTTTCTCTCCATCCAGAACTCAACTGCGCCGAATCCACGCTTCTCTGCAAGACTCAAAGCAACAGCTATGCAAGAGTCTAGAGAATCTCTTCTTATGCTGGGGGAAAAAAAGCCTAATTCCATGAAAAATTGCTCCCGTCCTTAGAGATTTTCTCAATTAAAACGCCGGTATAGAGGGCGTTTCCCACTCCCTGATGCGAATGAGAATCGCTTCCTTTTGAAAACTTCACGCCGCATCTTTTAAACACAGACAATATTCTCGAATATTCCCTAGTGAAATCCTGCGGAGATAATTCTGGAAACCACCACCAGATTCCTTCCATTATTTCGAATCGTTTATTTCCAGCAATTAGATATCCGGCAATCTCTTCAAGCAAATCGCAAGACAGCCATGAAAAAACAAAATTGGGAATCAAACGGCCAAAATTGAATGGATGCGCGATGATATCCACGCTCTCAATTAAAGATAAATTCTTAAATGCAAGAGAAACATTCCTCTTAAATTCCTTCTCGTTGGCTGGCGGATTCACTGTGATCCCCACAGTCTTCCATGCCATATCGACAAGCACAATCTCAAAGTTCTTCGCGTCCTCCTGAGATATGGAAATTTCCCCGTCGATATCCAATAGAGTCCCCTCCACTCCTTTGATTATTTTCAAATCGTGATAAGCTTGAGAGCAAACGTCTATATCCGCAAAATATTCTTCGACGCTGGCTCCGTTGACAAACACATCCCCATGCAAATGATCGGTTATTGCAATGGTATCCACCCCCTTGAATGCGGCGCTTCTGGCAAGCAAGTCGACCCCGCATTTGCCGTCCGAATATAAAGTGTGCATGTGAAGATCGGATTTGTTCATGTCTTTTATAGAGTCTATTGTTTTTCTCATGCAACTCATTCCCATGTTACGTCCCCCGCAAGAAGAATCCCTGAATGTTTGTCCACGTGGATGTCGAGGTATAATATATTCAGGCCCGTTGAATGCCTTGAAACTGCATTTGTCGTTGTCCATTTGTCAATGCCTACATTCAGACCGTCGCAAAGCGTCAAAATTTCAGAAGGATGCAAATACTTGCTTATTTTTCCTCCAAGGTTTTTATCCGGCCTGTTCAAATTGTTGTTCATGGAATATCCCACGTGCATCCAATGACTGTATGGACGATCAGAAGGGCATTCCAGAACATTTCCCGGAGCCCTTTCCAGCGGAGGATTGGACGATGGTTTCAGATTCAAATAATTGACGAATTCATTTTCCCAACACCATGCTTCTTGCCATGCAGCCGGAACGTAAACCACTGGCAGCCATCCCTCATAGTCCTGAGCATAGAAAATAAACGCCGAACCAATCTGTTTCAAATTATTTTTGCAGACTAATTCTTTTGCTTTTTCCCTTGCGTTGTTAAGAGCTGGCAACAACATCGAAGCCAAAATAGCGATAATTGCGATAACCACGAGCAGTTCGAGTAAGGTAAACCATCTGCAACGCAATGACTTGCGAGGCACCCAGTTCGCCTCCTCGACCAAGCCGTTCATGAACTTTGCGCTCACACGGCTTTTCCCCTGTCTTTCTTTGTGCAGCATTTGTTTATGCCTTGATAAGGTATGGCACATAGAGTAATCCTCCTTGATAAAAGTATTTGTCAGACCACTTTTTATATGACCGGGTATTCTTGCTGGATTTATGCCGCCGCCAGTATATCCGAAGTTGTTCGCAGGAATATTGACTGAGTTTCAACGCTTCTTGGTAACTGTTGCCGATCTTGAAATATTCAGACCATCTCCTCAATTTCGGATTCACCTCTTTTATTACTTCTCTCAATGCAGTACCGTTAGGTATTCTTTTCAGCATCTCTTTGATTTTACCAAATATTTTCTTTATGCTTTTCGCTCTGGGATATTTGATCACAACCATTCTTTTATGCTTTCCAGAATATGCATCTCGGTATGTAAAGCCCACAAAATCAAAACTTTCATTCACGTGGCGTATTTTTGTTTTATCATCGTTCAGCGTTAGTTTTAATTCTTCAAGTTGGCCTTTCAACTTGCGAAGTCCGAATTCGGCCTGCGCTTTGCTTTTGCAAAGGAACACCATGTCGTCGGCAAATCTGACCAGTTTTACGCTTGAGTTGTCGTGCCATTCTTTATCGATTTCATTAAGATAAATGTTGCTCAACAACGGTCTTCGTGCATTGAACGAGCACTCAACTCTGCCCAATCCCGTCTCTGACAGCAATACCCGACGGGTTACTTTTACGATGCCTACAGTCGTTCGTTTTCCTACAACCTGCTGTTTTGCCTCGCTGCGCCGATTCCCTGAGAGTCCGCTATTTACAGCTTTCCCGTCTCGCGACTTTGTCACCACGCTTCGACATACAAACGACCATGAGCCGCTGCTGCCGGTGGTCAGGCTACATACCTGAATTGGATAATTGGTATGGACGAAACTTTTCATTTGTCTAGCTTTCTGTGCCTTTTATGGACACACATTCTACGAGTGTAAAGAAAATTTTTCTTGTATTGCTGTTTTTTCTCATTTTTAAACCAGTTTTAGATTTCAGAAAATATTAAAAAGGTTTTCCCAAAAGCCTTTTGAAGAGCTTTGATCTGTGACTATCTGGAAAACGTCATGATCAAAGCTGACCAATTTCAATCCTCTGACAATATATTGATCCTCAGTTTCAATAAAATCAATATCTTCTTTTATCCCATTGATATCTTTTATTCTATAAAGCTTTTTTATCTTGAAATAATTTTTGTCAAATCTTATTTCTCCGTCCCAGTCTTCGACTCCTTTCATTGGCTTGTTTATATTAAAAGGAGTGACCCTCAATATTTTTGTTCCGTAAAAAGTGAAAAACAATGTGAAAATTCCATTTTCGCTTTGCGCAAGGATATACTCAATTCCATTTGAAGGCGATATTTCAATGCCGTCTGCATTCATTTCAGATATGAATTTCAAAAATGAATCGGCTATTTTGAGACGATTGCCGCTTATGGAAGTCATATCTTTTATGGCAACAAGAAAAGCCAGTCCTCTGCCAATCTTTTTGCATGAAATAATGGTATTTTGGGGCGTTTCAGAGTCAAAAGCTACTGAGTCGGCGGAAATAAGCTCCAGCGGCATATACTCATATGATTCCTCTCTTCTGTCTTTAACGTCAACGCCTGCAAAAAAACTGGCGTCGCTCTTTTGAAATGAGCTTCCGAGTTTGACCCCGAAAAGTTTTCCCACACGGGAACTGTCAACATATTTCCCATCAAACTGTTTTAATTGGTTTACATTCATTACAAGCATGCCGCCATTCTCCACATATTTATAAAGCTTGTCCAGTAAGTTATTTGACATCCTATGCCAGCCCATAAGCAAAATGCAATGATAATGTTTCAGTCTGTCAAGGTCTATTTTTGAATTAATAACGTCGATCTGACCGTGAGGAGTGTATGTGAAGCTTCCTGGAAAATCCTGCCCAACAGGTTGTTTGAACAAACTCAAGCAATAGGGATAGAAAAATTCAAAATACTTGAACATAGTCTCTTCATGCCCCATCCATTGCTGCCTTCCCCATACTCTGCTGTCAATATATTTATAAGGAGCATTCCATCCATTTGCAGGATCGATCATCACGGCAATGGGAGTGACCGGGTCTCCGGGAGTTTTGAAAATCTTATCACGGCTCTTTATATCCTGATATGCTTTCCCGTAAGGAAGATTTCCGTATGGCGGCTT
>MHBG01000005.1:74320-101209 GCA_001804785.1 Lentisphaerae bacterium GWF2_45_14 | reverse complement strand
GATGGCCATAGCTTTTTTCCTTTCTCGTTAATTTAACTGCTATGTCCATTTACACAAAAAAATTTACATACTCCTAATTAATGAGGCGATGATATGATGCGGAGAAGTGTCTTATTTCCCGTACTTTTGGTAACATTCTTAGGTACTTTATTGCATATTGCAAATAATTATCTTATTGCAAATGGGGAATTTTCTCATTCATACTGGATACATATTTATGAAAAAAATGGATGGAGTTTTAATAATATTTTAAATCTATATTACAAGATATATACCTATCAATGGTGGTCTTTACTAATAATCTTACTTTTTACGATTGATATGTTGAGAAGAAAAAATACTCCAGTGATTTATTTTTCTTGGTTTATAAGTATAGTAGTTTTTGTTAATATATTATGGTTTATTTTTACAATAATAACTTATTATGGTGTATATACTTCCTTCTATTCAGGGCCAGTCGCAAATATATGAGATGGGAAATAATCCAGAATGAGGTGGTGTTATGATGGGATTTCGGATGTATGAGACGGGGATTAAAGAGTATCTTGCCGAATTCACCCGTTACCAGGCGAAGCCTGGACGAGTCTGTGAAATTCGGCTCCGCTGATTTCACTCTGTTGCCTGAATCACTGGTTATCAGGTCGCCGTCAGGAACCGCCCGGGACATCCAGAGCTTTTTCCTGATTTCCTGCTCTGATTTTTGCCGGACAGTCGTGACATTACCCATAATACAGCGTTATGGAATTATAGATATTGCAATATTTTTGAGTGCCGAATAATATTACATATTTTTGATGAGAAAATCAAGAAAGCCTTCAGGCTCCTGCATCACCAGATGATGATCAAAGACGATAGTATAGGCATTATCCTCATCTCTGACAACCGCAATAAGATGAGGAACTTCATCAACTTCGAGGACTGTGGCTATCTGCCCATCCGGGTCCGCAAAAACCGGAAACTCGAAGGCACTCTTTTTCTTGAATTCGAAGGCGGCCTTCTCTGAATCGCCAGCGGCAAGGACAAGTATCTTTATATCCGCTTTTCTTTCATCTATGAGCTTTTTAAGAGCATTCATGCCCGCAATGGCCTCCAGACAAGTAGGACAGCTTGAACTCATAACATAAATAATAACGGCTCTGGCTGTTATATCATCAATTCTAAACTCGCCCACTCCGCCCTTCAACCCGAGATATGCGACATCTGATTTATTCGTCGCGTTCAGCAGGACTTTCTGTACCTTAGAACTCTCAGTCGCCTCAGTAGTCTTCATCTCCTCAAAATTCTCCGTTGTGGCGCAGGACGCAGCGAGTAAGATAAACGCGCAGGCAGCAAAGATATTTACAAACGTTTTCATATTCCGTTCTCCCGTTATCCCAAGCACTTAAGAATAGACCGCAAGATGGCAAAAGACAAACCAGTTAACAAAAAAAAGCGCCCTGAAAAAGGGCGCTTTCAATATTTCTTCTCTACACAAAGAATTATATACTTTTACCGGATATAACCCCATGCCCTTTGAAGGTACGGGTCGGAGAAAACTCTCCAAGTTTATGACCAACCATGTTTTCTGTAACAAAAACAGTCAGAAAGGTTTTGCCGTTATGCACACTGAATGTGTGACCTACAAATTCAGGTATTATCATCGAGCGGCGCGACCAGGTCTTTATCGGCCTTTTCTGTCCGCTTCTTTCCATTCTTTCAATCTTTTCGATGAGATGATCATCAACGAAAGGTCCTTTTTTAATGGATCTTGCCATTATTTCTTCCTCCTCTCAACAATAAACTTATCAGAAATTTTCTTGCCTCTGCGGGTTTTGTAACCTTTTGCGTACTGACCCCATGGCGACCTAGGATGTCCGCCGCTGGATCTGCCTTCTCCCCCGCCCATCGGATGGTCGACAGGGTTCATTGCTACGCCTCTTACATGCGGCCTCTTTCCATGATAACGTTTTTTGCCAGCTTTACCGAGTTTGATGTTCATGTGCTCAACATTACCCACCTGGCCGATAGTAGCCCTGCATTCGAGATTTATCATGCGTATTTCACCGCTCGGAAGCTTAACCTGCGCATAAGCGCCGTCTTTTGAACGGAGCATACAAGACTGACCGGCAGACCTCGCAAGCGCTGCGCCTTCACCGGGGCGCATTTCGATATTATGGATAGTGACGCCCACGGGAATGTCTTTTATCTTCAGTGCGTTGCCGGGTTTTATTTCTGAACCGGCGCCGCTTAGTACCACATCGCCGACAGCAAGGCCCACAGGGGCGATAATATAACGTTTTTCGCCGTCAACATAGAAAAGCAGAGCGATATTAGCGCTTCTATTCGGGTCGTACTCAATGGTTTTTACAGCAGCGGGAATGTTTTCCTTTTCACGCTTGAAGTCGACCATTCGATAATTTCTCTTATTGCCGCCGCCGCGGAAACGTGTCGTTATGCGACCCAGGTTATTCCTGCCGCCGCTTGACTTTTTCCCGGAAATGAGGCTCTTCTCAGGAGTCTGGGACGTTATGTCCGAATAATCCAAAGAGCTCATATGCCTGAGGCTCGGCGTAATTGGTTTAAATGATTTCATTGCCATTTTCAGATACCTCTCTTTTACAATACCGTGATGGAGCCTTCGGAAAGAGTTACTACGGCCTTCTTCGAGTCCGCACGGTGTCCGACCTTCATGGTCTTACCTACTCTTTTCGGTTTGCCCTTGCAGTTGATGATATTTACCGCCTTGACCTTGACATTGAACAGCTTTTCCACCGCCTTGCCTACTTCGATCTTCGTAGAACGGGGATGAACCTTGAAAACGTACTTGTTCTCTCTTTCTTTAAGATCGGTGTTCTTCTCTGTCATAATTATAGTTTCAATTATATCGTATGGTGTCTTCATTTCTGAACGCCTCCATTCACTTTTGAAAGCCTGGTGTTGATGAAGGTATCCATGCCGGCCTTTGTAAAGAGCACGTTTTTGAAACGAAGCATCTGATAAACGTTTACACTTCCAGCTTTTATCAGAAAGCTTTCAGACAGGTTGCACGCGGCCTTGAGGATGACATCTGTGTAATCGTCCACGATGATGAGGACATTACCGATGACCTTGAGATTATCAAGTGCCGATTTCATGGATTTGGTCTTGCTGTCGGCTGAGTCGAAGCTATTAAGCATTATCACTGAATTCTCTTTCAGTCTTTCGCTAAACGCCCTTCTAAGAGCAAGAACACGTACCTTTTTATTTATCTTTTTAGCAAAGCTTCTGGGCCGAGGCCCGAATGTTATACCGCCGCCTCTCCAAATCGGGTTACGGATACTTCCTGTTCTTGCTCTGCCAAGACCTTTCTGCTTCCAGGGTTTTTTCCCGCCGCCGCGTACTTCGCCGCGGGTCTTTGTCGAGGCCGTACCGGCCCTTTCCCCTGCGAGGATTGCTATTACCGTATCATGAACGGCCTGAGTTCCCTTTTCGAACTCAAGGCAGCTATCGTCTATGGAATATTCCCCGACAGAAGCGCCTTTTACGTCAAGTATATTTAATTTCATACTCATTTTTCCACCTTATATTTTAAGAGGATTAGCTCTTCTTTATCGCGCTTCGGATCAGGATTGTCCCGCCGTTGGGCCCGGGAATCGCACCCTTCACGTATATGAGATTTTCCTCTGGGACCGATTTCACGACTGCCAGATTCTGGGTGGTAGTGCGGACATTCCCCATATGGCCCGGATACTTCTTGTTCTTGTAAATATTTCCGGGAGTCTCGCGCTGACCGCTTGAACCTGGTTTCCGTTTCCAACCGCCGCCATGGCTGTATCTACCGCCGGCGAAATGCCAGCGCTTTACTACGCCCTGGAAGCCACGGCCTTTTGATGTGCCTGTAACGTCGATGAATTCACCAGATGCGAAAATATCGGCCTTGATTTCAGAACCAGTCTGGACTTCGGGATCGGAATCGACCCTGATTTCTCTTACGATTGCTGGCGGATTTGATTCCCGTCCGGCGTTCTTCAGGTGTCCGATAAACGCCTTACCAGCATTTTTCACTTTCCTTTCCCCGAATCCGAGTTGAATCGCGGAATAGCCGTTCTTTTCTTTCGTCTTTACATCGACGACAACGCATGGGCCGGCCTGCACAATCGTAACAGGAGTAACCCTGCCCTTGTCATCATAGACCTGGGTCATACCCAGCTTCTTGCCTATCAGTCCTTTCATTTCTCTCCTTTCAGACACTTACTATGGAGTTTAAGTCCATGCATTGGTGCCTACGGGTCATTAATTGACGCCGATTTTGATTGATATGTCAACCCCTGCTGGGAGGTTGAGTTTTCTGAGCTCGTCAACTGTCTTTGAAGTCGGATTGATGATATCCATCAGTCTCTTGTGAGTCCTGACCTCGAACTGCTCCATGGACTTTTTGTTCACATGGGGCGAACGGTTGACAGAAACTCTCTCGATTCTTGTGGGAAGCGGAATCGGACCCGCAACCATCGAACCTGTTCTCTTGGCGGTATTTAGTATTTCCGCCACCGACTGATCGAGGATACGGTGCTCATAAGCTTGAAGCTTAATCCTGATCTTTTGCGTCTGTTCCTTGGCCATATTATTTCTTCTCCATAATTTTTTCCTGTACTGAACTCGGTACAGCTTCAAAGTGGGACGGCTCCATTGAATAGGAGGCTCTCCCCCTCGTAAGCGATCTAAGACCTGTGGCATACCCGAAAAGCTCGGAGAGCGGGGCCGTGGCCACAATCCTGGTAAAACTGCCGCCCGCGTCTGATTCGACCTGAACAATGCTTCCCCTGCGGCTTGACACGTCCCCGATTACGTCACCCATGTGCTCGTCGGGTGTGGTTATCTCCATTTTCATGATGGGCTCAAGAATATAGAGACCAGCCTTCCTGACGGCATCCTTAAACGCAAGAGAACCGGCCATTTTAAAGGCCATTTCAGATGAGTCAACGGGATGGTAGGAACCGTCAACGATATCAACATGGACATCCACCACCGGATATCCGGCGAGAACTCCTGTCCTTGCCGCTTCAAGTATTCCTTCCTGTACTGGCTTAATAAACTCTTTCGGAATTTTGCCGCCGACAACTTTGTTCTCTACGGTAACTCCATAGCCCCTATCCCGTGGCTCAATATTTATAACGGCGTGGCCATACTGACCGCGTCCGCCTGACTGCCTCACAAACTTCGTATCGGAATCTGCCTTCTTACGAATCGACTCACGATAGGCCACTTCCGGCTTCCCTGTATTCGCGCCAACCTTAAACTCGCGGAAAAGTCTGTCCACAATGATCTCCAGATGAAGCTCGCCCATCCCGGAGATGATAGTCTGTCCGGTTTCCTGGTCGGTCTTCATATTGAAGGTCGGGTCTTCTTCAGAGAGTGAACCGAGCGCGATATAAAGCTTATCTCTGTCAGCAGAGGTTTTCGGCTCGATTGCTATTGATATGACGGGGTCCGGAAAATGCATGGATTCAAGGACAATCGGATTGTCTTCATCGCAGATAGTGTCGCCGGTAGTGACATTCTTAAGGCCCACCGCGGCAGCTATATCGCCACTGAAGACGCTGTCTCGTTCTTCACGCATATTGGCATGCATCTGAAGAATTCGGCCGAGCCTGTCTCTCTTGCCTGTCCTAGGATTCAGGACGCTCATTCCTTTACTCAATGTGCCGGAATAAACCCTGAAGTAGGAGAGCTTGCCGACATAAGGGTCGGTCATAATCTTAAAGACAAGTGCTGAAAACGGTTGCATATCGCCGACATGCCTTGAAATTTCTTCGCCTGAATCAGGATTGAAGCCTTTGATGTCCCAGACATCAACCGGAGACGGAAGGAAATCGACCACCAAGTCGAGAAGTATCTGTACACCCTTGTTCTTAAAGGCCGACCCACAGGAAACCGGAACTACAGCTCCGCTGACAGTCGCCTTTCTAAGAGCCTTTTTTATGGACTCAGTATCAGGCTTCTGATCGTTGAGGAAGACTTCCATTATTTCCTCATCGACTTCCGCGAGGCATTCGACAAGATAGTTTCTGGCTTTTTCGACTTCTTCCTGATAGTCAGGTGGCATTTCCTCTTCACGCATCTTCGCGCCGAGGTCATCGCCGTCAAAATAGTATGCTTTGCGGCTGAGAATATCGAGAATGCCCACGAAATCAGCTTCTGCCCCAAGAGGTATCTGAATTGGGATGGCAGTCGCACCGAGCTTTGTCCTTATATCTTTAACAACCTTATCGAAGTTGGCGCCGGTCCTGTCCATTTTATTGACAAACGCAACAACGGGCACGCGGTAACTTCTCGCCTGACGCCATACGGTTTCGGACTGGGGCTGAACCCCGCCAACCGCACAGAAAACAGCGACTGCGCTGTCAAGTACACGCAGTGATCTTTCCACTTCTGCGGTGAAGTCAACGTGTCCGGGAGTGTCAATGAGGTTTATCTTGTAATCCTTCCACGTGCAAGTAGTTGCCGCAGAAGTAATTGTTATCCCTCTTTCCTGCTCCTGGACCATCCAGTCCATTGTGGCTGTTCCCTCATGGACTTCGCCAATCTTGTAATTTACACCCGTATAATAGAGGATACGTTCGGACAGTGTAGTTTTTCCTGCGTCGATATGGGCCATAATGCCTATATTACGCACCTGATTAAGAGGCACTGTCCTCCCTGGTGCTTCTTGATATTCCTTGCTTGTGTTAGTGTCTCCTGGCATAAAAACTGCTTTCCTTAACTTCTTACCATCTGTAATGGGCAAAGGCTTTGTTGGCCTGGGCCATTTTGTGTGTATCTTCACGTTTTTTTATCGCTGATCCCGTATTCTCAAAGGCGTCAAATATCTCCGCCGCGAGAGAATCCATCATAGGCTTGCCTTTGCGACCCTGGGCAAATCCAGTTATCCAGCGAAGTGCCATCGCAACCTGCCTGTCCCCGCTGACTTCCACAGGTACCTGATATGTTGCACCGCCGACCCTTCGGCTCTTCACTTCGAGTTTAGGTTTGACATTTTCGAGGGCTTGAAGAAAAATCTCCAGCGGCTCCATGTCTTTTTTGCGATTCTTGATAAGGTCAAAAGCGCCATAGACAATACCCTGCGCAGTTGACTTCTTACCCCTGGACATAATGGTATTAATGAGGCGGGCAACAAGCTCGCTGTTATACTTTACGTCCGGGATTAGCTCCCTCTTAGCTGCTCTTCGTCTTCTCATATTTCAATTCCTTGACTGGTTTTTTTTCTTAACAGCAAAACTGTCGACACCACACAGATGCCGACAGTTCGAATCAGAAAACATGAAGTTTTATTCAAGTTCCTTTGTCATTGACTCAGGAAGCCTTCGGTTTCTTGGCCCCATACTTGGAGCGACTCTGTTTCCTTTTCTCAACTCCAAGACTGTCCAGAGCTCCACGTACCACATGATAGCGCACGCCCGGAAGGTCACGCACCCTACCTCCCTTAACGAGCACAACTGAATGCTCCTGGAGGTTGTGGCCTTCACCGCCTATGTAGGCTGTCACTTCCTCGCCGTTCGTAAGCCTTACCCTAGCTATTTTTCTCAAAGCTGAGTTAGGTTTCTTCGGCGTTCTGGTAGTAACCTGAATGCACACTCCGCGCCTCTGAGGACAGCTCATAAGCGCCCTTGACTTGCTCTTCTTGACTTTCTTCTCACGTCCCTGACGTACCAACTGGTTAATTGTAGGCATAAGCAACCAAATCCTGATTTTATTTTTACAAAACGGGTCTGAACTATATTCCACATTGATTCTATTTCAAACTATTTTTAGATTTTATTTAAAAATAGTCTGAAAATTACGATTTACCCCTCGTCTTCTCCATATTCGTTTTTCTGGGGAAGATTGAGTTCAAGCTCAATCTCTTCACCGAGCTTGAGAAGCCTGATCCTCTGCGCCTCTTCCGTGCCTGTGCCGGCCGGTATGAGATGCCCTGTTATGACGTTCTCCTTGAAACCGCGGAGTCCGTCAACTTTTCCTAATGTCGCCGCATCGGTCAGAATTCTTGTAGTATCCTGGAACGATGCCGCCGATATAAAGCTCTCCGTTTCAAGAGAAGCTTTCGTTATACCGAGCAGAACAGGTTCAGCTTCAGCAGGTTTGCCGCCTTTTTCTGCGATTTCGACGTTTTCCTGGATAAAGTCATACTTGTCTATCTGCTCTCCTATGAGATATTTAGAGCCTCCCTGCTCGGTTATCCTGACCTTCTGCATCATCTGGCGGATAATTATCTCAATATGCTTGTCGTTGATCTCAACACCCTGCGCCCTGTAGACGAGCTGTATCTCGTTTACCAGGTATTTCTGAAGTTCCTGCGGACCGCAAATCTCAAGCAACATGTGCGGAACAACCGAACCTTCACTTATCTTCTGACCTTTTCTCACGAAATCGCCTTTACCGACAATAAGGTGCTTGGTAGCAGGTATGTTATGTTCTTCAGTAAGACCGCTTTCCGGGTCTTTTATTATGAGCTGGCGTCTGCCTCTGGCTATCTTGCCGAGCTCTACTATACCGTCGATCCTAGCTATCTCAGCAACTTCTTTCGGATTGCGCGCTTCGAAGAGCTCTGCGACACGCGGGAGTCCCCCGGTAATGTCTTTGTTCTTCGCTGTACGACGCGGCACCCTTGCAAGCACCATACCCGGCTTGACGGAAGTTTTTTCCTCGGCCATAAGGAAGGCCCCGGCGGGGAGCGGATAGTTGTTTATATATTCGCCTTGAGTACCTTTCAAGACAATCTGCGGATGCAGGTCTTCACGGTGCTCAAGAACAGTCATTTCCTCCACGCCGCCGCGTGATATGCGGCTTAGAGTAATATCCTCAACAAGGTCATGCAATTCCACTGTACCATTTTCTTCCGCGATTATAGGCACGTGATAAGGATCCCAGTAGATGAACTTCTCGTTCCCTTTGACCTTTTCGCCTTCAGACTTCGTTATGATCGCGCCTGCTTCGACCTCATAGCGGTCAAGCTCGGCCTCTTTCAACGCATCCGTCCAATAATCATAGCTCTGGTTATAGAAGCTTCCGATGGCCTCGGCTTCGGTCTTCGCTTTTTCGCGCATTCTCTTTTCGGAAGTCTTGGCCCTGTCTTCGTCATATACAACTACAAAACCGTTCTTGTTGACAACAACGATCTCTTTCTTCTCATTCAGAACTGTTCTTATATTTTCAAACTTAAGAGTACCGGCGTTACGCGCCATAATAACGGGCTGCTTGTACGCGGATGACGCCGTACCCCCGATATGGAAGGTTCTCATTGTCAACTGGGTCCCAGGTTCCCCGATGGACTGCGCCGCAATAATTCCGAGAGCATCGCCCTCTTCGGCAAGCTTATCGTTTGCAAGGTTGCGCCCGTAGCATTTTATACATACGCCGTGAGCGATATCGCAAGTAAGTACAGACCTTATATACAGCTGCTGAATACCGCGACTCTTGATCTTGTCCGCTATCGGTTCGGTTATTTCCTGACCGGCGGCGACAAGCAGGCTGCCGTCATCGGCAACGGGGTCACGAACATCCATCGCGCTGAAACGGCCTATTACCCTGTCCTTAAGTTCAAGTATTTCCTCGTCACCTTCGACTATCGCACTAAGCCATATACCTTTTACAGTCCCGCAGTCTTCAGTTCTGCAGATAATATCCTGTGAAACGTCGACCAGCTTACGTGTCATATATCCGGAGTCAGCTGTCTTCAACGCGGTATCGGCGAGACCTTTTCTTGCACCGTGGGTACTGATGAAGTACTCAAGAACAGAAAGGCCTTCACGGAAGTTCGATATGATAGGACGCTCGATAATGTCGCCTGACGGCTTGGCCATAAGACCGCGCATACCGGCGAGCTGTCGTATCTGGTCGCGGCTGCCTCGGGCACCTGAATCAAGCATAGCGTAGACAGGGTTTATCCTGTCAATGCCATTGTTATTCTTTTCAAGGCGCTTAAACAGGTCGTTGGCAACCTTGTTGCTTGTCTGGGTCCAAATGTCAACAATCTTGTTATGACGTTCACCTTCGGTCAGAATACCTTTGTTATACTGAGCAAGTACCTTCTTGATTTCGCCTCTCGCGGCCTCGATATTCTCCTCTTTGTTCTCCGGTACGATAAGGTCGGTCACGGAGATTGAGAAACCTGCCACAGTAGCATACTCATATCCGAGGTCTTTGAGACGGTCGAGCAACTTAACTGTTTTTTCATGGCCCACATATACGTACGAATCGCTGATGAGCTTTCCGAGTTCTTTTTTCTTGGCCACTTTATTGACAAACCCGAGACTCTTGTCCCATATTTCGTTGAATATGCAACGGCCCGCGGACGTGATTATGTATTTGCTTTTCGGATCGCCCCACAGTGTCTTCTTCCCGAAGTCGAGGTTAGGTATCCTTACCGCGTCGTGAATTTTTATTACGTCGGCGTCAAGGGCCGAAAGAACTTCAAAGTAATCCTTGAAACTTCTTGCCTTGTCGGGACTTACAGGCTCAACTGTAAGATAATACGAACCGAGCGTTATATCCTGCGTGGGCGATGTGATCGGCTTGCCGTTCGCGGGCGAGAATATGTTGTTCGGCGCGAGCATAAGGAGCTTTACTTCCATCTGCGCTTCGTTTGACAACGGCACATGAACGGCCATCTGGTCACCGTCGAAGTCCGCATTGTATGCGGTACATACGAGCGGATGTATACGAATGGCAGAACCTTCTATGAGTACCGGATCAAACGCCTGAATACTGAGTCTGTGCAGGGTCGGCGCACGGTTCAGCATTACAGGATGACCCTTTGTAACTTCCTCAAGGATATCCCATACAACGGGTTCGCCGCGTTCAATCATCTTCTTGGCGCCGCGTACGGTATGTGCATAACCGCGACCCTTGAGGTGGCGGATTATAAACGGCTCGAAAAGAACCAGCGCCATCTTCTTCGGAAGTCCGCACTGCCATATTTTGAGTTCCGGACCAACAACAATTACCGAACGGCCGGAATAATCGACACGTTTACCGAGCAAGTTCTGACGGAAGCGGCCCTGTTTCCCTTTAAGCATGTCGCTCAACGATTTAAGGGGCCGATTGCCTGCGCCTGTCACAGCCCTGCCGTGCCTGCCGTTATCAAGAAGCGCGTCAACAGCCTCTTGGAGCATTCTCTTCTCATTTCTTATAATAACCTCAGGAGTCCTGAGCTGGAGAAGGTTCTTCAGTCTGTTATTGCGGTTTATCACGCGCCTGTAGAGGTCGTTCAAGTCGGATGTCGCGAATCTGCCGCCTTCCAGAGGGACGAGCGGCCTCAGGTCCGGAGGGATAACCGGAAGGACTTCCATTATCATCCACTCAGGACGCGATTTGCTGTTTGTAAAACCCTCCACAAGACGAAGTCTCTTTGAGAGCTTTTTCCTTATTGCCTTGTTCTTTGTTGAACCAAGCTGAACATCAAGTTCAACCCTGAGACTTTCAAGTTCTACCTTTTCCAGGAGTGTACGAACCGCGACCGCACCCATTTGGGCCTCGAACGCATCGCCGTAATCATCTTTCGCCTGACGGTACTCAAGGTCGTTTAACGACTGGCCCAGCTTAAGCGGAGTATCCCCGGGACTGGTAACAACCCAGTCTTCATAATAGATTATTCGTTCGAGAGTGCGTGCGGTAAGATCGAGCATAAGACCAATCCTGCTCGGCATGCACTTGAAGAACCATATGTGTGAAACCGGCACGGCCAGGTCAATATGTCCCATTCTCTCGCGCCTGACTTTTGACTGCGTAACTTCCACACCGCAACGGTCGCAAATTATACCTTTATGCTTAACCCTCTTATATTTCCCGCAATTACATTCCCAGTCGCGTGTAGGACCGAAAATACGTTCACAGAAAAGACCGCCTTTTTCGGGCTTGAAACTGCGGTAGTTAATCGTCTCGGGGTTCTTTACCTCGCCAAAGCTCCATGAGCGGACAATTTCCGGCGATGCGACGTTAATCGTTACCGCGTTAAAGGAGGAGCTGGTAGCCTGACCGAGGAGTTCCCTGTAGGCGTATGTATTGTCAATCACGTTAAAACCCTCCGCGTGTTATTTAGTTTTTCAATTCGGACTTGGATACGGTCCTTATGTCAAGCCCAAGGCTCTGCATTTCTTTCATAAGAACATTGAAGGACTCAGGTCTTCCTGCCTCAAGAATATTCTGTCCCTTGACAATCGATTCATATATTCTCGCACGTCCCGAAACATCGTCACTCTTGACCGTAAGCATTTCCTGAAGAGTGTACGCCGCGCCATAAGCTTCAAGCGCCCACACTTCCATTTCCCCGAATCTCTGGCCGCCGTGTTGGGCCTTACCGCCGAGAGGCTGCTGGGTAACCAGCGAATAGGGTCCTACCGCCCTGGCGTGTATCTTGTTGGCCACGAGATGGTCCAGCTTCATCATATAGATGCATCCGACCATTACTCTCTGGTCAAACCTGTTGCCTGTACGTCCGTCGTAGAGATTAGTCTTCCCGTCATATATAAGTGAGGAATCCGCCTTTTTGAAGAAGCCCCAGTCGAACTTTTCGCCCTTTTCGGTAGCGTTTTTGGTATTGGCCTTCGTCATAAGCTCTACAATTTTGCTTTCCTCTATACCGTCAAAGACCGGTGTGGCTATTTTCACACCAAGCATCCTCGCCGCCCAGCCGAGATGCGTTTCCAGCACCTGCCCTACGTTCATTCGGCTAGGTACGCCCAGTGGATTCAGTACGATGTCAACGGGAGTGCCGTCTACCATAAATGGCATGTCTTCGATAGGCACTATCTTCGCCACGATACCTTTGTTACCATGACGCCCGGCCATCTTGTCGCCAACTTCAAGCTTGCGCTTGCAGGCCACATAGACCTTCACCTTCTTGATTACGCCGAGATCAATGCTTTCGCCGGCCTCAAGGGCGACGACCGCACCTTCTTTCGTATTTTCAATTTCCTCGAACCTCGGAAGGAACGTGGATATTATCTCATTTATAGTGTTTTTGAGCGGGCAATCGTCCATTCTATAGGCATTGTACTTGTTCGCCAACTTCATGATGGCGCTTCTGGTAACTTTCCTGTTCGACGATATGAGTATCGCGTTTTTCTTCGATGAACTTTCGTCATAAATGGGACACGGCAACTTCTGTCCGAGCATAATATCGGAGAGCCTGTCCGCAAGTTCTTCGACAAGTTCGCTGTATTTTGTCTTGTAACTGTCCTTCGCGCCTTTTATCTGACGGCGCAGTTCAGACTTGGTCATCGACTGCTTGTTCGGGTCTTTCGCATACTCGACCCTTAAGTCCATGACAATCCCGCCCTTTCCGCTGCTCACCACCAGGCTGGAATCCTTGACATCCGCTGCCTTTTCACCGAATATTGCACGAAGAAGTCTTTCTTCAGGCGCAAGCTCGGTTTCAGATTTCGGAGTGATTTTACCCACCAGGATATCACTAGGCCTGACCTCCGCGCCAAGCCTTACGACGCCGTCAGGCCCAAGGTGGCGGAGAGCTTCTTCGCTCACATTCGGAATATCGCGGGTTATTTCTTCGGGTCCAAGCTTCGTGTCTCTGGCGGTTATTTCGAACTCGTCAACATGGACGCTTGTATAAACGTCTTCTTTCACAAGCTTTTCACTTACAATTATAGCATCCTCAAAGTTGTACCCGCACCAAGGCATGAATGCAACAAATATGTTTTTGCCGAGAGCAAGCTCACCTTTTTCGGTAGCTGCCCCGTCGGCGATGACATCGCCCTTCTTTATCTTCTGACCACGCTTGACTATCGGTCGCTGGTTCACGCACGTCGCGGCGTTACTTCTCAGGAACTTGTTCAACCTGTAAGTAACTGCCTTGCTTTCATCGGCTGTCTTCTCAAGCGAATGACCGTCTACCGTGATTATTATCTTGTCCGAGGATACCTCGGCGACTATCCCGTCAGCCTTCGCACTAACAACCGCACGCGAATCCTTCGCAACCTTGCCCTCGAGGCCTGTCCCCACAAGCGGAGATTCGGTAACCATCAGGGGCACTGCCTGGCGTTGCATGTTCGAACCCATCAGAGCGCGGTTCGCATCATCGTGCTCCAGGAAGGGAATAAGGCCTGCAGCCGCACTCACGAGCTGCTTCGGCGAAACATCCATGTACTGAACATCGTCTGCCGGATGTTCTTCCGATTCACCCTTGTAGCGGGACATTACCATCGATTTCTTGAACTTGCCCTTCTCGTCGAGCGGCGCATTCGCCTGGGCTATAACGAATTCCTCTTCCCTGTCGGCTGTGAGAAAGTCTATCTTACTGGTAACAAGACCTTTCTCCGCTTTACGGTAAGGTGTCTCAAGAAATCCATATTTGTTTATTCTTGAATAGAGGGACATCGACGATATAAGACCAATGTTCGGGCCTTCAGGTGTTTCAATCGGACATATTCTGCCGTAATGGCTTGAGTGAACGTCGCGAACTTCAAAGCCCGCCCTTTCGCGGCTGAGACCACCAGGTCCGAGCGCACTCAGACGTCTCTTGTTCGTAAGCTCCGAAAGCGGATTCGTCTGGTCCATGAACTGGGAAAGCTGGTTCCTCGCGAAAAAGTCCCTTATTACGCCGGCAAACGCCTTCGGATTGATCAATTTATTCGGAGTAAGGTTCGACTCTTCGGAGTTGAGCAGCGTCATGCGCTCGCGGATTAACCTTTCAGTACGAAGAAGTCCGACCCTGCAATGGTTCTGCAGAAGCTCGCCCACTGTCCTCACACGACGACTGCCAAGATGGTCAATATCATCGGTAGCTCCGGATGTGTTCCTGAGCCTCATAAGATATTTTGTCGCTTCCATGAGGTCTTCCTTGAGAAGTATCCTCTCCGTAAGCGCCACGTCCATCCCAAGCTTTTCATTTATCTTGTAACGGCCCACTGTACCGAGGTCGTATCTCTTTACATCGAAGAAAAGCCTGCTGATGAGTTGCTTGGCGTTGTTCACGCTCGGCGGATCGCCAGGCCTCATGCGCTTGTATATTTCCTTCAACGCCTCTTCCTTGGTACGTGCCGGATCGCGCTCAAGACACTTGATAAGGTAGTTGTCGCCTTCCGGCACATGGACTAACTCAATGTCCTTTATCCCGGCATCCTGCAATGTTTTCAAGTGTGACTCATTGAGAGACGTAAGTTCTTCAAGAACGATTAAATCACTGGCGTTGAGAGTATCATCTATTGTATAGTAGTTCTCAAGGTCTTTCAGCTTAAGAAGCGACGTGATGGTATGCTTTGAAGCCTTGTACGCACCTGAAAGTATTTCCTTGTTGGTCTCGTAACCGACCGCGCGGAGGAATGTCGAGATGAGAAACTTCCTTCTTCTGCGGCGACGGTCAAGATATATATAAATATAGTCGTTAATATCAAACTGCACTTCCATCCAGGACCCCCTGTCGGGAATAATCCTGAATGAATAAAGATTTCTACCGCTGGAGTGACGGGCCTTTTCAAAACATATTCCAGGCGAACGATGAAGCTGACTTATAATCACCCTTTCGGCCCCGTTTATGACAAATGTACCTTGCTCGGTCATCACGGGAATCTCTCCCATGTAAACTTTTTCGGGGATGCTCACGTCTTTGTGCTTCAAAAGAAATTCCACATGCAAAGGGGAGCTATATGTATTCCCGTCCTTGAGGCAGTCTACAACGTCCGCTTTAGGATCGCCGACGTGATAAGACAGGAACTCGACGACCAACTGTTTGTCAAAACTTTCTATCGGGAAAACCTCATTGAAAATCTCCTGTAAGCCGATGTTTTCCCTCTTCTCAGGAGCGATGTCTTTCTGGAGAAAAGATCTGTAAGATTCAATCTGCACCCCTATGAGGTCAGGGGTTTCAAGTACTTCCTGCAATCTACCGAAATTTATACGTTCAGGCATAGCTGACCCTTCTATATTAAAAGTAAACCACGACATCCATCAAACATCTTAACCAGGCAGAACCGGTTTTTTTCATAAAAGAAGACAACGGCGGAAATAAAATGCTCTTTTAAACATAATATTCCCGACCGTCTTATTAAAAATAACCGAAATTTACTTGATTTCGATAGTAGCGCCTGCGTCTTCAAGCTGTTTCTTGAGTTTCGCTGCGTCTTCTTTATTCGCGCCTTCCTTCACTGTTTTCGGGGCGCCTTCAACAAGGTCTTTCGCTTCCTTAAGGCCGAGTCCTGTAATAGCTCTTACTTCCTTAATGACGCTGATCTTCTTCGCCTCGTTGAATGCCTTGAGAACAACCGTAAATTCGGTCTTTTCCTCTTCGGCTTCTGCGGCTACGGCAGCTGGCGCTGCGGCCACGGCTACGGGAGCGGCGGCGGAAACACCAAGACGCTGTTCAAGGGCTTTGACAAGCTTTGAAAGTTCAAGTACGGAAAGGCTTTCTACATAAGAAATGACCTTTTCCATTTCCCCGGAAACCTCAACTTTGGCTTCTTCTGACATTACTATATCCTCCATTTTGTATTTGACTTTTTATTATTTCGCTTCTTCTCTCTTATTCTTGTAAGCGTTGATGACATTCACTATGCTGCATACTTTGGCATTAAGCACACTGACGAAGTTCCTCGCCGGTGCCTGGAACACTCCAAGCAGCATGGCCTGCAAAACTTCCTTCGGCGGCAGAGCCGCAATGGCTTTGACGTCGTTCTGGGAGAGGATGCCCCCTTCCATATAACCACTCTTAGCGGTCAACTTATCATTCTTCTTGCCAAACTCATCAATCACCTTCGCGACAGCACCCGCATCGTCATTGCCGAAAACAAATGCGGTATCATTCGCAAGCTTGCACGACGCGAGAACACTCATATTGTTGATCTCAGCAGCCTTCATTACCAGAGAATTCTTGAGCACATGGCACTGCGCCTTGTGCTTCGAAAGCTCATCCCTGAATGCTGTGAAGTCCTTTACCGCAAGGCCCCTGTAGTTTATAAAAAATACAAAGGTCGAATCCTTGAGCATCCTGCCGATATCATTTACCAACTGTATTTTTTCAGCTCTCATGATACCACCTTGTTGATTTCTTTGAGATCTATCTTAAGACCTGGACTCATCGTTGACGATAGAGTACAGCTCTGCACATAAACACCTCTCGCCGACGCCGGTTTTGCACGCAGTATAGCGTTGATAACCGCCGTGCAGTTCGCCTTCAGATCCTCAGGACTGAAAGATACTTTGCCAATCGGCACATGAACACAGGCTCCCTTGTCATTCCTGAACTCAACACGCCCAGCCCTGGCTTCGCGGACTGCATTGCCCGTCTGCTCTGTAACCGTGCCGGTCTTCGGATTGGGCATAAGCCCGCGTGGACCAAGAACACGACCAAGCGCCCTGATCTTAGGCATCGCATCAGGAGTCGCTATCAGAACATCGAATTCAAGCCAGCCGCCTTTTATCTTTTCGATAAGATCCTCGTACCCGACAATGTCGGCTCCGGCGGAACTCGCGTCCTGCGCGGCAGCATCAGCGGCAATAACGGCCACCTTTACCTTCTTACCGGTGCCCTTCGGCAGCGGAATAGCCCCGCGGACGTTCTGGTCGGACTGCCTGGGATCTACACCAAGCTTAAACGCGACCTCTACCGTCTCATCGAACTTGACATGCGGAATAGTCTTGAGAATACCGAGCGCCTCCAACAGCGAATAACGTTTTACACTGTCACACATTTCGGCCTGTGCACGATAAAGTTTGCTTTTCTTACTCATCGGACACCTCAATTCCCATACTGCGAGCCGTTCCTTCAATAATCCGTAACGCAGCCTCGACGCTCCTTGCATTCAAGTCACTCTTCTTGACTTCCGCAATCTCTTTCACCTGTGTCCTCGTAACCTTGCCGACTTTTTCACGGCCTGCAGTCTTCGCTCCGGAGGCCAGTCCTGCCGCTTTTTTGAGCAGAATAGACGCCGGGGGCGACTTGGTTATGAAGGTGAAGGAGCGGTCCTGATAGACAGTGATGACCACGGGAATGATCATACCGGCCTGGGACTGCGTGGCGGCGTTGAACTTCTTGCAGAAATCCATAATGTTGACCCCCGCTTGACCAAGCGCAGGACCTACCGGCGGTGCCGGATTTGCCGCGCCCGCCGGGATCTGCAGACGGATTTGAGCAGTTACTTTCTTTGCCATAAAATTTACTCCCATTACCAACGCCGTGGTCTGAATAGACAGGAATTCCTCCACGCGCGCCGTAACACATTATCTATATGATTCCCGCCGCGAAACCTATTCGCGGGCGACCTGCCAGAATTCAAGCTCAACCGGAGTAGAACGCCCGAAAATAGAAACCATAAGTTTCAGCTTCCCGCGCTCGTTGTCTATCTCCTGAATCGCACCTTCAAAGTTCTCAAAGGCACCATCCTTTATTCTTACATTCTCACCTATTTCAAATTCAATTTTCGGCTTCGCCTTTTCATCTTTACCGGCAGACTGGCGCAAAAGATCATCAACTTCACTCTGCTTGAGCGGAATAGGTGTGTCACCGCCGCCAATAAATCCTATGACCCCTTGGGTCTCGCGGATGAAATACCACGCCTTTTCGTCTATCTTGTCGTCTTCGTCATAAAGCTCCATGCGAACCAGAATATAACCAGGGAAGTATTTTCGGGTAATCGTAGTACGCTTCCCCTGCTTGACTTCAGAAACCTTTTCCGTAGGTATCAGAACCTCGTAGACCCCAAGTCCGCTCTCATCAAGTTCGATTTGCTTCAGAATGTTTTCCCTGACCTTGTTTTCCTGCCCGGAAAGAGTATGTACGACAAACCACTGTCCCTTGCTGCGATCGATGTCTTCCATTAAAATTTCCCTCGAACTGATTATGATTAGATTTTTGTGATGTAGTGGATGAACAACCTGCTCAAAACGTCAATCAGTGCAATAAAGCTGCCCATGACCACAACGGCGACCGTTACAAGAATAGTGGACTCGAACAGTTCCTTCCTGTCAGGCCAGCTGCATTTCCTCATCTCAGCTATTGTTTCAGCTACATATTGTTTTGTGCCGCCGATAAGTCTGTTCATTTTCAGCCTTGGAGTTCTGGCAGGAGCGGCGAGGCTCGAACTCGCGACCTGCGGTTTTGGAGACCGCTGCTCTAGCCAACTGAGCTACACTCCTGTATGTTGTTTAAATTACTTCGTTTCTTTGTGCAACGTGTGTTTTCTTTCCCACTTGCAATATTTTTTCTTTTCGAGTCTACCAGGAGTATTGCGTTTCTCCTTCTCTGTCGTGTAATTTTTTCTCTTACACTCAGTACATGCGAGAGTGATTATTTCCCTAGCCATTTAAAGCTCCTGCTCGTATAATTTTTCATTTAAATTTGTCCCGGACTGCCGTTTCGACACGACTGTCCGGGACAAAATTTTAATTCAGTTTTTTACCGAATCACCTTATTGGATAATCTCGGCAACCCTGCCGGACGCCACGGTACGACCGCCTTCGCGGATAGCGAAGCGGAGAGCTTTTTCCATCGCAATCGGCGCGATAAGCTCAACGGTAACTGTCGTATTGTCGCCGGGCATTACCATCTCGGTGCCTTCCGGAAGAGAGATTATACCGGTCACGTCAGTTGTACGGAAATAGAACTGCGGGCGATAGTTGGTGAAGAACGGAGTATGACGACCGCCTTCTTCCTTTGAAAGGACGTACACTTCGGCTTTGAACTTGGTATGCGGTGTAATCGTACCCGGCTTCGCAAGTACCTGGCCGCGTTCAACGTCTTCCTTTTTCGCGCCACGGAGGAGACATCCGACGTTGTCGCCGGCTCTGCCTTCGTCAAGAATCTTACGGAACATCTCAATGCCGGTGACGACAGTCTTCATAGTCGGCTTGATTCCGACGATTTCGATTTCTTCACCGACCTTGACAATACCGCGTTCAATACGACCGGTAACCACTGTGCCGCGGCCTTCGATTGAGAACACGTCTTCAATCGGCATCAGGAACGGCTGATCGATATCGCGAACGGGCTGCGGAATATAGCTATCAACGGCATCCATAAGCTCGAGAATGCATTTGCACTCAGGTTTCGCGGGGTCGCCTTCGGCTTCCATCGCCTTGAGGGCTGAACCTTTGATGATGGGAATATCATCGCCCGGATAGTCATATTGACTAAGGAGCTCGCGTATTTCCATTTCTACAAGTTCGAGAAGTTCGGGGTCATCAAGCTGGTCAACTTTGTTCACGAATACGACGATTGCGGGAACGCCTACCTGACGGGCGAGGAGAACATGCTCGCGGGTCTGGGCCATAGGACCGTCGGTTGCCGCGATAACCAGGATTGCGCCGTCCATCTGGGCCGCGCCGGTGATCATGTTCTTCACATAGTCAGCATGTCCGGGGCAGTCAACGTGTGCGTAGTGGCGGTTCTCGGTTTCGTATTCGACGTGTGAGGTATTGATAGTGATCCCGCGTTCTTTTTCTTCGGGAGCATTGTCGATTTCATCATACTTTCTCACTATCCCTTTGCCGTTTTTCTTGGCCATAGTCATTGTTATGGCGGCGGTTAGGGTTGTTTTGCCGTGGTCAACGTGACCGATTGTTCCGATGTTGACGTGCGGCTTTGTCCTTTCGAATTTTTCCTTAGCCATTCCTTTTTCCTCCTGAGGATTTTTATAACTCTACTTTTATGTCATTTACAATTATTTCAAATGGAGCCCACAACCGGAATTGAACCGGTGACCTCGTCCTTACCAAGGACGTGCTCTACCATCTGAGCTATGTGGGCACCGGACAATCACACTCATGCCAAGCATTCAAAATGAGCCTAGAATATAACTCACTCCGATACCGGTTCAAACCACAAAACCAAAAAAAAATCGAATTTTTTATTCGATTATATTAAATCCTGATTTTTGTTTGGTGCTCGAGGAGGGACTTGAACCCTCACGGATTACTCCACATGCCCCTCAAACATGCGCGTCTGCCGATTCCGCCACCCGAGCGTCGTCTACAATTTTTTCTCAAATTTCCAAGCTTGAGGCCATTAAGATATAGTCCGTCGATAATAATGCAAACACGATTCTCAAAAAAAAAGCCTTTTTAGCGAAAATCAAAACGTCTTTAATTATAACTGACTGAAAATCAAAATGATAAGTATAAGGTCCTTTAAAATAAATAAACTCATGACAAATCAAGCATCTGGAATTATATTCAGGAAAAACAGGGGTCAATAAATGAGTACGAACTGCACTGGAAAATCCGAAAACATTAAGAAATGCAACTGCACTTATCAGGGGTGCGACAAAAAGGGCAAATGCTGCGAATGTCTACACTATCACCTTGCGATGAAACAACTTCCGGCATGCTGTTTTCCCGCCGACGCAGAAGCATCCTACGATAGATCGTTCAGAA
Source organism: Lentisphaerae bacterium GWF2_45_14 (assembly GCA_001804785.1). GTDB lineage: Bacteria > Verrucomicrobiota > Lentisphaeria > Victivallales > GWF2-45-14 > GWF2-45-14. The sequence continues at coordinate 79,876 of MHBG01000005.1, read as the reverse complement.
AATTCGTGGAAGTCTGCCATACCCGTCATGGAATACAGTAAGAACTAAAGAATGAACCCGATTTGCAAAATATCCGGCTTTTTACTTTGTCGCCGGAAGATATAGGTATTGACAAGGCACTCTTTCTAGGTTAGATTTCGTTCGTTGTGAATTTCAACCATCTTTTTAAGGCATATGCGCTTCCATGAAGATAAAAAGAGATTTTTCAGAGAGTAACTGGAACAAGACCCAGACCGGGGATTCCCCGTATCCCAAGAAGGTCGCGAGCTTGCTGAAGGAAAGTGTGATATTCAATTTCCCTGAAGGGATACCGGCCTTTGAGGACGCACGCCGCTTCATCATACTCCTGAATGAAAACATCAAACCGTTCGTCTATCTTAAGTCCCTTGACAATGACGACTTGGGCTTTGTGTGTGTCGATCCCTTCCTCGTATGCAGTAAAGACTACTCAATCAAAATACCGGCAAAGGATCTTTCGCTTCTCGAACTGAAAGACTCCGGAAGCGCGCTCATATTGAGCATGGTCACAGTGGATCGCGATCCGAAAAATACGACAACAAATTTGCTCGCCCCGATAATTATAAATATGGACAACCTGACCGGAAGACAGGTCATCCTTGAGGAAAACTATCCCGTAAGATTCAGAATATGGGAAGGACTTGAGGACATGGGGAAAAACAAGTCCTGATAATCTGAAGGGTTTAAAAAAATGCTGATACTGACAAGGAAGTCTAACGAAAGTATCATAATAGGGAATAATATCCTTATAAAGGTCTTGAAAGTACAGGGAAACCAGGTGCATATCGGTATAGAGGCGCCGCGTGAACTTTCCGTTTACAGACAGGAAATATACGAGCAGATACGCAAGGAAAATGAAAATGCCGTCCAGGCAAACATCAGTAGTCAGGACAAGATAAAACAGCTAGAGGAAAACCTCAACAACCTCAAAAAACTCTTCTCCCCACCAGAAGAAAAGCCCGGGGACAAGTAGAAGCCAAAATGTCGCAATAATTTATTGGCGGCTTGGCGGAAATACTTATTAGACAGAGATCTTCCCCTGCTTTGCCGTCGCCATTGCAGACCTTCCGTCATATATTGCCTAAGTATATGTGGCTGAAGCCAATGGACTGTGCTTTCTCTTTTATTTTGTGAAGAGTTTCGGTCGGGGTATGCGGAACGTCATGGAGTTTATAATCAGGATGGAAAGCGGAAAAATGTATTGGTACCTCAGCGCTGAGATTTTTCGCGGTCCAATCGAGAAATGTTTCAATCAATTCATCGGAATCGTTTTTACCGGGAATCAGAAGATTAGTTATCTCAAGATGCTTGCCGAGTTTATATAAATATTTTATAGCGTCAAGGACTGGCTGCAGATGAGTTCCCGTCATTGAAAGATAAAACTCCTCCGAAAACCCCTTCATATCGATATTGGCTGCATCTATTTCAGGGTAAAGGTCTTGCGCGGCCCGTTCGGTTATATATCCATTTGTGACGAGTACCGATGCGAGCCCGACTTTCCTAGCCTCACGCGCCGTATCGATGCAATATTCGGCGAAGATTGTCGGCTCGTTATAAGTGAAGGCGATGGAGCGGCATTCGTTTTTAAGCGCGAGCTGCGCCGCAGACTCCGGCGAAACATACTGCCCTGCCTGTTTTTCATTGTAATGCCCGCGGGAAAGGTGATAGTTCTGGCAAAAAAAACAGTTAAGATTACAGCCGTAAGTACCTATGGAAAAAGTTTTAGTTCCCGGCATGAATTCGGCAAACGGTTTTTTCTCTATCGGATCTATCTGAAGCGCAACTGGAAAGCCATAGGCTGCCGAGTAGAGCTTGCCTTCCACGTTCTTTCTTACGGAGCAAAAGCCGCTCTGCATATCCGAGATAACGCATTCTCTGGGACATAGATAACATCTGACCTTTTTATTCGCTAGCGCGGAATACCAGCGAGCCTCCCTATATTTCCGATACATTTCCCCACCCCCTTTTGCAACAATAACCCTTCTATAATATTATCACGCTACGGCACGCCGTTAAAATTTCAATGTGCCTCCGACTGGTTAATTAATCCGGGCTGTGCCTGGTTGAAGTATCTCGGTAACGTAAAGCTGAAAACAGAGCCTTCCCCTGCCGTACTTTCAGCCCAAATCTTACCGCCGAAACGTCCGACAAGGTTTGCGGCGATGGCAAGCCCGAGACCGTAGCCGCCGAACTCTGAACTTATGGAACCGTTTCCCTGTGAAAAGGGAGTGAATATGCGCTGAAGGGTCCCCTCATCCATGCCTATGCCGGTATCGGAAACGCTGATTTCGACAAAGTTTTCGTCTTTCTCGCGGCACCTGAGGGTAACCGAGCCTTCTTTGGTAAATTTCACGGCATTACCCACGAGATTCATCACAATCTGTTTTACTTTGTGCAAATCTCCCTCTATTATCTCGGGAGTTCCGTGAGCAATCTCGAACGAGAGGCTGATATTTTTATCATCGACCTTGGGAAGAAAGGAATTAATAGAACTTTTAAGGGTGTCATAAAGTGAAAATTTCTGTATATTGAACTCTACTTCCCCCTGTTCGAGTCTGGTAAGGTCCAAGATGTCGGACAGCAGGGTTATCATGTGCTCTCCTGAACTTGCGATAATATCGAGGTATTCCTTCTGTTTTTCGGTAAGCTCCGTTTTATAAAGAAGCTTTATGAAGCCTTGAATTGATGTGAAGGGTGTCTTGATGTCATGCGAGACGAGTGCGAAGAAGCGGCTTCTCATCTCTGCGTTTTTCTCGGCGTCCTCCTTCGCCTTTCTAACGGCTTCTCTTGCATTTTTATGAAGGGTGATATCTCTGAAATACCATACTCTTCCGCCGAATTCCTGTTGGGCCAGGAGCGGGCTTGTGTATATTTCAAAAAATAAATCGCCGATTTTAATCTCGTCAATCACAAGGCCTTTCAATTCAGGATCATGTGGAATTGTCTTTTCCGTGAAGAATTTCGGATTTTCAGCCTTTGCCGCGACAATATCAAAGAATTCTCTTCCGTTGGAAGGCATCTTCTCTATATGAAGGACCTCGGTCAGGTTTCTGTTGTATGAGTCTATCTCATCGTCCGGGCCTATCACGAGAATGCCTTGAGGGGAAAACTCAAAAACCGCGGAAAGTGTTGCATTCTTGACACTTATCTGCTCTCTGGCCTTTTTGAGGAGATGCTCCAGCTGGATTTCCCTCCATACCATTTCGACAGCCGCGGGCAGGACATTGAGAAAATCGGAATTTTTCACGAGATAATCGCGGGCGCCTTTTTTCAGAAGTTTTACGGCGGTAGCCTCGGAGCCCTGCCCGGTAGCCACGATAAACGGTATATCTATATTATTGTTCTTTAGTATGCTGATCAATTCTTCGCCGGAGCAACCGGGGAGCATCAAGTCGAGGATAAGCATGTCAGCAGAATTCGAAGAAAGCCATTCCAGAGCCTCCTCCGCCTTTTTGAATCCGAAACACTGGTGGCCTTCCCGGGAAAGTCTTCGCTTTATAAGTTCATTGAGCCCGGGATCGTCTTCAAGCACCAGTATTTTAAGATTTTCGTCCATCTTCCCAATCTCCGATTACGGGGATTTCGCACGACTGAATGAAAGAAGCAAGCTTCTTGATAGAGTCTACGAATCTTGAATAATCCACCTGTTTTTTAAGGTATGCGTTGCAGCCGATGCGGTAACATTCATCGACCTCCTGTGCGCGATCGCTGGTTGTAAGCATAATGACCGGAATTTTTCTCAGCAGGGGCGACTCCTTCATTTCGCGGAGTACCCTTATTCCGTCTATTTTAGGCATTCTTATATCGAGAAGTACCACGAGCTTGTCCAACGGGGGAATTGTTCCTCCGCTAAGGAGCTGAAGTACCTCCTCGCCGTTCTTTGCCCTGAGGTAAGCGGCGTCGAGCCCGGCCCTCATCAGATTAGTTTTAATGAGATGAGCGGCGGCGTCATCATCTTCGGCGATAAGTATATTTACCGCCGGCTCCCTATCTTCCTGGCTCATATGAGATCTTCCCCTGAATTTGTTTTATATCGTTCGGCACTTCGATTGTGAAGGTACTGCCTTTCTCGTATTCGGACTGGGCGTAGGCCCGGCCGTTGTGGAGGTCCAGAGCACGGCTTACAATGGCGAGTCCCACGCCCTCGCCCTCAGAGAATTCGTCATCGACCCTGTAGAATGCATGAAAAACGCGGGACAGGTGTTCGGGCTGTATACCTATCCCATTGTCAGCCACATAGTAACGTGTATATTCCTTATCCGCTTCCGAGCTGATGGTTATCATGCATTTCCTTGAAGGATCGCGGTACTTGATGGCGTTTGAAATAAGGTTTGTGAATACCTGCTGGAACTGATTTTCGTCGGCCTGGCATCCTTGAAGTTTTCCGACGACAAGCTCCGCGCCTGCCTCATTAAGCTGGTACTCCAAATTTATCTTGACACTTGCTATCAACTCGTTCATATCAAGGTGTTTTATCTGAAGCGACTCGCGTCCCATGCGTGATATTCTGAGAAGGGCCTCCAGGAGGGATTCCATCCTCTTCGAGCCGCTTATGATATAATTAAGGGCGAGCTTGATCTCGCCATTCACTATCTCGTCGAGACGGGAAGACGCGGCGGCGTTGTCGGCTGAAGATACCTCGCGCACAAGGGATTCACATGAAAGTTTGAGTTCCTCGCTGAATCCCTGGATACTTATAAGCGGTGTCCTCAGGTCATGTGAGGCTGCGTAAAGTATCTGTTCGAGCTCCTCATTTTTTCTCCTGAGAGCGGTATTCTGCTGAAGGATTGTCTTATTGCGTTCTTCAACCTTTTGTTCAAGGACCGCGTTGAGTTTCTGTATTTTTTCAGCGTCATCTCGTATCTTCATATCGCGGGTCATTATGGCGGACTGCATTTCATTGAAAGAGTCCGCGAGTCCGGCTAACTCAACAGGCGAACTGAGCGAAATGGTTCCTGTATAGTCCCCCGCACTTATTCGCCCGGCACCGGCCTTCAGTATAGCGAGGCGCGAAGTGATATTTCTGAAGATATTGACTGAGACCAGCACTAGAAAGATCAGGGCCATGAGTACGGCAAGAGCCGTAGTGAAATAATAGCGGCGCATGAGATCGCGGTCATTCTGTATCTGCGCCCTTATCCCGTTCAGGATGGAAAGTATCGTCTGATTCACGGGCGGCAGGAAGCTGCTCTCTATTCTGAGGATTGCGGACGCTTCACGCGACTTGCCTTCTTTTATCAGGATAAGCGCGTTTTTGTAGGCTTCCGCCTGCCGCTTCTTATTTTCCACGAATATCTCGTCGAAAAATGAATTATGCAATGCAATATTGCTGCGTGCCTGCCAGCGGCCGAGGTTCTTCTTCCATTCCTTAAGCCTTTCGAACCAGCTGGCTATAAGCTTGTCCGTCTGTTCGATGAGGCCCTTTTGCATGCTTTCGCGCGGCTCGGCGGCGCAGCCCCCGAGCTTCTGATATATCTTTTTTTCGTCTTCCTCTATCTCAAGGTAACCGCTTATCACCTCGTGACTTCTCTGCAATTG
>MHBG01000005.1:0-74307 GCA_001804785.1 Lentisphaerae bacterium GWF2_45_14 | reverse complement strand
TGCTGCATCTTGTGGGTATAATACATCTGCAGGAGAACGGCGCTTACAAATGTAGCAAAGAGGAGAGTAAGCACTGTCAATTGATATTTTATACTCCTGCCGAACATTATTCCCGCATCCTTTCCCTGTAATTCATTAATATTCAAAAAACGGGGGCCTTACTTGACGCATTCCCCGCCCGTATTATCTTTATATTCATCAAACAACTTTTCAAGCTCCGCAAGCTCTTTCTTATACTCAAAGTCAACCGGCGCGAATATTTTTGAGCTGAAATTCAGATTATACTTCCGTTTAGCGGAAATTTTTTCAAGCTCCTTCTCGAAATTCTTGACCGTATCCGTATCGGCTAACGGGCTCGTCGGCACGGTGCATATAAGCGGAGACGGCAATACAGGAGACATCCATATCACGCTGTAATCGCCGTCAAGCTCAGGAAAATCCTTTATCAGTTGCGTATATTGCATAAAGTTTAAGGCGATAACATCCGCTTGACCTGACTTCAGCATCTCCAAAGAATTTTTTTGCGACACGGAATAAGATACTGAAGAAAAACAGTCTTTAAGAGGCTTTTTCAGTTTGCCAGAGAGGTATAATGACGGCATTATACTTCCGGAAAGCGAGTTTTTCTCAGTGAGTATCAAACGTGCGCCCTTCAATTGGGAAAGATAACGGCGGCCCGGCCCGGCAACCAATATCGCTCTATTTTTTTCCTTCTCCTCTGCGTCCAGCATCTGATAAGCTATCGCCCTCGAATTCAGCTTTCCCTTCAGAACAAGATAGACGCCGGCATCGGTGTAAAGCATGTCCAGCGATCCATACGCAAGTCCATTAACGGCCTCTTCACCGGACGATGCGAAATACGGCAAAACCTTGAACAATCTTTCATTTTCAAAGCGGCTGAAAAAGACAGACCACTCCTCGACACTCTTCTTTTCCGATATCTCAGGCACAATTCCAAGCCTCAACGCACGGCGTGTCTCCGGCTTTGCGTTGAAAAAAAAAGGCCAGAATCCTATCAAAAGAGCGAAAGCCTCCGCAAAGAGAAATACAGTTAAAAATATTGTCAGTCGTTTTTTTTTCACATTTTTATCATTAAAGTTCTGAGTTTTCCAGACATGTCTCTAATTTGTCTCCATCGACACTTCCAGGCAAAATTTCCCCCATTCCGGGAATTTCATGGGAATAACAATCCAAGGAGATCCCTGCTTCGCGTGCATCTGCTGGTTTTTCCCCATCACCACGGTCGGAAGCGCCAGGTTTACATGCATGCCTTCAAGCTTCGCCGCCGCCGCGCCAGCTATTATATTGAGGATTTCGCCGAAGCCATCCATCAGGTCGTTGTTAGCTTCCGGGATTTCCTCCATGAGAAAAGCTCCAACTGCCTTGCGGGCCACATCCAGATTCATGGTCATCAGAACCGCGCCTTTTACGCCGCCAGACAATCCGATAACTCCGAGCAGGTCGTATGTAGAGATGAAACCGGACTCCTTCAGTTCCAGCTTCCCTTCACGCTCGGGCTCGACTCCGCACATGGATTTAAAGGTATGGACTGTCGCCTCCACAAAAGGATTCACGTATTCTATCTTCATATTGTCCCCTTAATATATTCCTGAACCCCGAAAAAAACGCCTGGCATTCTGTAATTAACATTCAAATCCGCAAATGACAAGCTCAGTTTCCCGTCATGGTCAAATTTTCATCACCCGTGACAAAGATGAAGCACGCGGAAATATTGAATATCCTTAATTTCATGCTTATTGTAATGGGAAATAGGCTCGTAATATGAATTATGTAAGAATCATTTTGCTGCTGCTTCCCGTCTGCTTGGGGCAATCTTCCCGTGCTGTAGATTTTTCGTCAAAAGGCCCGTTGACTACTGAAATACTGCAATTTCAGGACCTTGCCGACAGCGCAAGAAGCGGGCGCAAAGTTCCAATAAAAATACATATCCCGAAGGAAGGCGGGCCATTCCCGCTCATAATAGCTTCACACGGCGCGGGTGGCAATGTCGACGCGCACTATGCCCATGCGCAGCATCTGGCCTCACACGGCTATGCCGTAATATGCGTCGAACACAAAGGCAGCAATACCAGACAACTAACGAAAGGCCTCCGCGTCATGAAAAACCTGAGCGGCATGCTCAGGGATTCAGATGAGGTAATGAACCGACCCAAAGACGTAAGCTTCGCCATCAACAAAGCCGAAGAATGGAACACATCCCACGAAAAACTCCGCGGCAGGATAAACATAAAAAAAATAGGCGTCATGGGTCACTCCTACGGCGCGTTTACAACAATGCTCATTTGCGGAATGCGCCCTGCCCTCGATGAGCTGACTCCGCCCGTTCCCCCCGGAGAAGGACCTGGCCCTGACCTCAGCGACAAAAGGGTCGCCTGCGGCCTCGCGCTTTCCCCGCAAAGCGCGAATTTGCCATTCTTCACGCCAGAATGTTTTTTGCCCCTGAGTATTCCGCTTATGGGAATTTCGGGAACTAAGGATAAACAGCAAAACGCACTGCCTCCCATACGGCGCTATGAAGACTTCGCTCTCTGGCCAAAATCAAACGGTCAGAATAAATTTCTATGGCTCGAAACGGCGAATCACCTCGACTTCTCCGACAACGGCGGGACAAGAATGACACGTGTCCCTTCCAAGACCCGTCCAGACGTTCAGAGAATAGTCCGAGCCGCGATGCTCTTATTCTTCGAAGCACATCTAAAATCCGACTCGTCCGCAGAAAAACTTCTCACAACAGAAGGCCTCAGCCCCTATTGCCACGGACAGATAAACAAGCTCGAACTGAGAAGCAAATAGGATTGGATCAACGCAGCTTGAGGGTCGAAAGTCCGATCAGCGCGAAAATCCCCGAAAGTATCCAGAAGCGGACAACTATCTGAGTTTCCGTCCAGCCGAGCTGTTCAAAGTGGTGGTGTATCGGGGTGCAGAGAAAAACCCTTTTCTTGAAAAGCTTGAAACTCGTAACCTGTATCATCACCGAAAGCGCCTCTATCACAAATACGCCTCCTACAATAACCAGCACCAATTCCTGCTTCACAAGCACCGCCAGGAGACCGATTACCCCGCCAAGCGGTAGGCTCCCGGTATCCCCCATGAACATTGAAGCCGGGTGGCAGTTATGCCAGAGAAAGCCGATACACGCGCCCATGATCGCGGCGGCGAAAACCACGACCTCGCTCGCGCCGGGAATAAAAGGTATATGCAGATATTCCGCAAATACACGGTGTCCGCAGAGATATGAAAAAGCCGCATATGTAAGCGTACAGAAAATAGCGCAGCCGACCGCAAGACCATCCTTGCCGTCGGTAAGGTTCACGGCATTTGAGGAACCGACGACAACAAGCGAAGAAAAAAGAAACGCAAGCGGAAACGGCATTATATATATCGGTACCTTATAAAAGGGAAGCATGAGCTTGGATAGATTGTCGCCCGTCTCATGGCAGGCGTCCAGAAAATAAATGGCGACAAAGGCAATGAGGAACTGAAAGACAAGTTTTGTACGCCCCGACACCCCGCCTTTCTTGAGTATCTTGGAATAATCGTCAAGAAAACCAAGCGCGCCGAGAGTAAGCAGTGTCGCAAGGAAAACGATGACCAGCGGATTGGAAAGCATCGCCCAAAGAAATGTGGAAATAGTTATGCTGAAAATAATCAGGACACCGCCCATGCTCGGGGTCTTGTCCTTGTTACGGTCTATGAATTTCTCGTCCACGAGGCCCGCAAGCCGTGTTGGAGCCGCGGCCCTGAACTGCTTGAGCATCCTTACTGTAGAGGGGCCTAGAATGAAACCTATCATCATGGCGGTAAACGCCGCACCGCCCGCACGGAACGTAACATATTCAAAAAGTCTGAACGGCCCGAAATATTCCTGAAGAGAAGACAATATGTACAACATTTTTTACCCGAAACTCCTGAATTATATTAATTTTGCCTGTTAAGAACACTTGCTGTAGCCGCAACTGAAACACTTCAAACAGTTTTCCTGAGAAAGAAGGGCTTTCTCGTTACAGTTCGGACAGAACATGTAACTTGAATTTGAAGCGGCAACGGCATCAGACTTGACACTCGAAGCACTGACCTTCTTCTTTGCGCGGACAAGACCTATTTTCTCAAGATGCTTCTCAATAACCCTGCCTATATCGGCGGCAAGCGACGGAACATAGGCACCTTCGCTGAAATAGCCGCCGTTGGGATCATATATACTCTTGAGCTCGTCGACAAGGAATGACGGATCGGCCTCATGGCGAAAAACCGATGATATGAGGCGGGTCATTGCGACAATCCAACTGAAATGCTGGAGGTTCTTCGTATTGATAAATACCTCGTAGGGGCGGCGCTGTCTGTTCTCGCCGATAACATCGTTAATCGTAACGTAAAGAGCATCCGGAGAAAGGGGCGTTTTGATCTTATAGGTCGTCCCCTCAAGCTCCTGTGGTCTCTTGGCGGGAGCCTTATGAGCGTCTGCCGACTTCTTCGGCTGTTCTTCATCCCTTACAAGGACTCCGGTAATATGTTCGGATGGCCTGAACGTGGTACAGCCCTTAAGTCCCTTGTCATATGCCTTCATATAGATATTTTTAAAATCGTCGAACGGAAAATCAGGCGGAACATTGATTGTTTTCGAGATGGAACTGTCTACATACTTCTGGAGCTCCGCCTGCATTTCGATGTGCTCGCCCGGTGTTATATCCGCGCTTGTGACAAAATAAGGCGGAAGCTTTTTGGCGGAATTGGGGCCATTCATCTCAATATATTTTCTGTAGGCTAAATCTGAAATTCTGACCTCGTTTACGTCATGCTCATGCCCGTTACGTATTTTCCTTGTGTAGGTAAAGGCAAAGACTGGCTCCAGCCCGCTTGAGACATTGTCGGCGAAAAGACTTATCGTCCCCGTCGGTGCGATTGAGATTAGGTGGGAGTTCCTTATTCCGTTGGAGGCTATCTCCTTCTTCACTGCGGCGGGAAGCGCGGAAATGAATTCGCCCTTCAGATATTTCTCCTTGTCAAATAATTTGAACGAACCTTTTTCCTTTGCTATCGCGGAACTTGCGCTGTAGGCCGAACATGTGATTGTTTTCATTATTTTCCCGGCAAGGCTGACGGACTCTTCGGAGCCGTAGCGGATACCCATAAAAATAAAAAGGTCGGCTAGGCCGGTTATGCCAAGGCCCATCCTTCTTTTGGAAAAGGCCTCATTCCTCTGTACTTCAAGAGGATAGTTGCTAAGATCTATCACATTGTCGAGCAGGCGGACGGCATCGGAAACGGTGGCCTCAATCAATTTGAAATCGACCTCAGCCTGTGCCGTAAACGCTTTTTTGACGAATTTCGTGAGGTTCACGGAACCGAGCAGACACGCGCCGTAGGGCGGCAGAGGCTGTTCTCCGCAGGGGTTTGTGGCGCGGATTTCCTCGCAGTAGTAGAGGTTGTTCATCTTATTGATTCTGTCTATCAGAATAAAGCCGGGCTCGGCAAAGTCATAGGTTGACTTCATTATCAAATTCCAAAGCTCCACGGCGTGAATGGTCTTGTATATTCTTCCCTTGAAAACAAGCTGCCAGTCCTCGTTATTTTTCACTGCCTTTATGAATTTATCGGTAACCGCGACGGAAAGATTGAACATCTGGAGCGCGGCATTGTTCCGCTTTGCCGTCACGAACTGTTCTATATCGGGGTGGTCGCAGCGCATGACGCCCATCTGCGCACCGCGGCGCTGGCCCGCGCTCATGATTGTGCGGCAGGTGGAGTCCATGACCTGCATGAAACTCACGGGGCCCGAAGATTCGGCCTCGCATCCCTTTATTTCGGCCCCGCGCGGACGAATCGTTGAGAAGTCGAAGCCGACTCCCCCGCCCTGCTTCTGGGTCAGAGCGGACTCTTTTACGGCATCGAATATGCCCTCTATCGAGTCGTCTATCGTATTCATTACATAGCAGTTGAACATCGTTGCCTGTTCGCGCGGAGTACCGGCGTTTGCGATTATTCTACCACCCGGGATAAAGCGCATGTCGCCTAGCATAGAAGCGAAGCGCTTTTCCCACTTCTTCTTATCTTTTTCCTTTGAAGCGCAAGCCCTTGCGACTCTCAGCATCGTTTCGGAAATATTTTTATCGACGGGAACAGAACCGTTACCCTTGTAACGATATTTCTTCTCCCAGATTTCGGAACTTATGTCATAAAAACCAGATTTCATTTCAGTACCTTGTAAAGTTTAAAAGTGGAAAGGGAATTATAACGGCTAAAACGATTATTTTCCAGAGGAGGCTTCAATTATATTTATTTCCCGCAATCCGGAGCCGGCAAAGGGTCGCTCTCAGAGGCAGGGAGGGACGTTGACAAAATCCAGATTGCCCGGCGGGAGGAACTTCACAGCGATTCCGCCGCCGATGGTTTTGCGGGGCTCTGCGGTGCGGGAATGAGGGCGAAGCTGGTTTTGCTGCCGACTCTGCCTTCGGAGAGAAGGATAAGATTGTCCCTGATTTCTGCTGAAAGTTTTTTATAATCCTTCGTCCTTATTATTATCACGGAATCCTTCTGTTTCAAAATATCGCCCGGTTTGTAGATAAATTCAGGCCTGAATGTTTTTTCAAGATTTACGAGATATTTGAGTTCGTCGCCGTCGGGTCCCATATCATAGAAAACAAGATTCCTGCCATAGCGGACGCGCTCTACGGAGCGCACGAAAGGAGCGCTGTCCTCCATCGACTGCTCGACCGGCTCAATGACCGTAATTTGCAGGAAAAGCACGGAAAACACGCCGACCGCAAGCTTGATAAAGTCCGCGGCCCCGGCGGAGGATTGCCTTTTCACCGTAAAAATAGCGGCATAGCAAAGTATCAGAAATGAACCGGCAAAGGCGACCACCGGAAAACCAAAGGGGATTTTAAATATACTAAAAACCGCCAGAGCGGAGAACCCCAAGGCAAGAATGATAAATGGAAGAAATCTTAAAAAAATCAGTATTCCGCTTATAGCACGAGTCGCGGCAGGGGCTTCAAAAATAAACGCGCCAGCAAGCGAAAGCGCCGGGACCATCGGAAGGAGGTAACGGGCATGTTTTGTTCCAGGAATACTCAATCCGACCAAGATGATAAGCGCCCAGGCGGCAAAAAGCCTCAACAACCTAATGGAAAGTTCATCCGAATTTTTATCCCACATCTTTTTCCAGTTGACTGCGACAGCGGCAATCGCGCTTATAAATGAAAGAAAATAAATCCCGGCACCGCTCGTAAAGTAGTAGTAAAAAGGTTTAGCCTTTGAAAAACGCCCGGAAAACTGGGCGTCGACAACGGATTTAACGAGTTTATCGCCTCCCTCGCAATACGCAAGGTAAAGCAGACCGCCGACGCATAAAGCCAGGACAAAAGCCGAAACAGCTCCGAAAAGAAAGATAAGTTTCCAGCGCCGCTCCACAACAAGTACCGAGAAAACGACCGCACCCGGCAGAACCGCGCCCAGCGGCCCTCGAAAAATAAAGCCGCCGATAAGGCATAAAGGAACAATCAGCCAAAGAAGTTTTGAAGAATTGAAGAGCAGGGGCCGGACAGTGAAATAAAAGGCCGCCACCGCAAAGAGCGCTACAAAATGGTCGGGAACAGGAGCACGCGCCGCCGCCGCAAAACCGTAAGTTCCGATAGTTATCAGCAGCGCCCTGATACCCAGCTCCTTAGAATAGAGCGCGCCCGTAAAATATATCAGGACAAGCGTCAGGGCTGCCGCGGCAGCGGAGGGAAAAGCACAGGAAAGCAAAGTTACTCCGCCGGGAAGACGCGATGCGAGCACGGTAAGAAATGTAAAAGTTGAGGGATAATCGGGATACGGCTCACCGTAAAGCGTCGGAAATATGTGGAGGCCTCCGGAAGCTACCATCTCCTTGGCAAAGATACCGAAGCGACATGAGAGCCTAACGAAATTGCACTCGTTAAGGCCGATTAAGAAAAGCAGAAGGCTCGCGGAAAAAAGAAGAAGGGCTATCCTGTAAGGTTTAAGCCTGAAGCTGAATTCTCCGGGCATGGTAGTCATTTAGTATCCTTTTCTTCCTTCGGGCCGATAAGTGCCATTGGATACTGATGCCCCTCGGGAGTACTGTCGATAAGCAGCGTGTGCCGACGGTAGCACGGCGGAATATCGTCATAATTTTCGGGTGGGCAGAATATATATTTATATTTGAGTTTCGTTCCTGACTCGTCGAGCAGCTCCTTATCCGTCCAGTGCTTACTATAATCGCGGTCAAGATAGAAGACGGCTTCCTCCATATTTGATATCTTAAAATACGCAACTACCTCGTCTTTCGGAATATGCTTTTCAGCCCTCAGCATGAAATCTCTCACGCTTCTGTAGGTATTGTCGGTATACGGTTGCAGCCACTGCACGAAGATGCTGTTGAAAATCAGAAAAATGCACGCAAGCCCCATCGCGCCCTTAACAATATTGCCGCGTTCGAAAAAATAACCGCATACGAAAACTGCACCGAAAGAGATCAGCCCCGCAAGTGAAGCATACCAGAAATACGGACTCACAAGCTCGCATATTTGAAGAAGGGTTTTAGCGTCGCGCTCGCCGACAAAAGGCGTATTCCCGCTTGCAGCCCGGGCCGCGAAATCCTGCACAACGCCGGAATAAACCGCGCTCATGAATATCCCGAACACCAGCACAAGAAAGGCCCATATCCATACCCAGTACTTCGAAAGGCTCAGACTTCTCTGCTTTTCACCCCATGTGATGAAATGTGCGAGAAGTATCGCCGCCGCCGGATAAAGCGGAAGAATATAGTCTCCGCGTTTGATGAACGAAAAGGAAAAGAAACAGAAGACCGCCGCAAACCAAATAATCAGAAAATCCGTTTCCATCCTGAATTTGAGAAACTTTTTACGGAACTGCCAGAGACCGAAGGGGAAGAAAACCGACCACGGCAGCGCGCCCGCAAGAAGGTTTGGAAAATAAAAGAAGGTGGTCTTTCTCTTGCCTTCGCAGTATTCGGTATTAAGCCCCAGGAATCTGTCCATATTCTGGTTCCAGAGGAAGTCCAGCGCAAAACTTCCGTTTGTCTTTACACTTTCATAAACATACCATGGAAGAGCGATAAGGGTACCTATTAAAAAACCGCTGAACGGCTTCATTTCCCAAAGCATTTTCCAGTTCCTGTGTTTAGCGGCAAGCCCCAGAATGATAAGGCCGGCGAGTACCACCGATACCGGCCCCTTCACCAAAACACTCACCGCGAGCACCACATAAAACAGATATATAAAGAGCGGTACCGGTTTCTTTTTTTCCAAGTAGGCCTTGTAAAAAAGTATCATCGCAAGCATGAAAAACATGCAGAGAATGGCATCTATCCTCGCAATCCTTCCGAGGTTTACGAAAGATACCATTGATGACAGTATAAAGCCGGTCAGAAAACCGGTACTTGCGCCATAAATTTTACCTCCCAGATAGCAGGACAACAGAACCGTAATGACTGCCGCGATTGCGGATGGAAGCCTTACCGCGACTTCCGTAACACCGAGCCAGTTACAGAAACCGGAATATACCCAATAGCAGAATATGGGCTTTTCTGTGGTATGATTGTCCTTGAAGGTCATAGTCATATAGTCGCCGGACTTTATCATATTACGGGCAATAACGCCCGCCCTTCCCTCTTGAGCCGCATAGACGCCTGGGTTGCCCAGATTGAGTCCGAAAATAAGCATTGCGTATACCAAAAGCAATGCCCAAAATATGTACATCTTTCCTTTTGTCATGATTTTGTCCTGTTTTGTTTTCCTGTTATGTCTAAGGCAGATAGAAGCCGTAGGTGATAAAGCGTCATTTATCTCTCTTCGAAAGAGCCTCGTCTATTTTAGAGCGCATTGTCCTGACGGATTCCAGCAGCATATCGAGCTTGTCCTTGTCAAGTTTTGTGGGGGCCTCCAGCTTTTCCAGTATGATCATGACGTTGTCGCAGGCTATCTTAGCACTGCTCAGCTGTCTTTTCCTGAGAAACTCAAAAGCTCCGGAATATATTTCATTGGCCTTATTCAAATTGGAATCGAAGGTATTACGCAAATAAATTTTATTATCAATCGCTGCCTTTAGCTCATCACAGCCCTTGAGAACTTCCGCCTTTGCCGACGGACTCACAAAAAAGCCATCAGCCCGACGGAGTGTCAGTCTTATAAGCATCAATGCATCCGCCTCATTATAGGACAAATGCTTCATGTAAGAGGATGCTTCCTGAAGGCCTTTCTTTGCCTGAGAATCCATAAAATAACGCATCCCGAAAAAGGCACAAACCGCCAATAGCGCAAAAAAAGCAAGGGTTTTTATCAACGGCAGAAGCGCGTTCTTATCTTCTCTTATAACCAGCACCCTATGGCTGGAGCTGTCATGAAAAGATCGTCTTTTTTGCGGGATATTCTTTATCACTCTGGTGGTATTTGTGGATATTGCCTTCTTGTGGGAGGCGGACTTTTTGGGCTTTATAATATTTTTTACACTCTTCTGGAATTCCTCCCAGGAAGCAAATCGGTCAAGAGGACTCTTCGCCATCATCGTCTGCAGAAGCCTGACGCATTGCTGCGATATCTCAACATCCCTGTTTCTTGATACCGGCGGTGGGAAAGGAGCCTCACTGTGCATTCTTACTATATTCATGACATCCGTGTCGTCATAGGGCGGAACCCCCACGATCATATTGTACAGCGTCGCACCGAGCGAATAGAGATCGCTGCTCCAGTTCAACGTTTCATTTCTTGTCTGTTCGGGGCTCATAAAAAATGGAGATCCCTCGATATGGAGTTTTTTTTCGCCTTCGCCTATTTTCTGGGCGATTCCCATGTCAAGAAGAAAGGCCTCGCCGTTCTCGTTAACCATTATATTGCCCGGCTTTATGTCCTTGTGGATGAGATTATGCTTTTTAAGCGCGTAATCAAGGGCTTCCGATATCTGAAGGATATATTTCATAGCGGTCTTTTCGGGAATAAATCCAATCCGCTCTATCCGCTTCTCAAGGTCCTCGCCTTTTACGAACGACATTGCGAAATAGTAAAGCCCGTCGTCCTCGCCAGCGTCAAGCGCGGTAACTATGTTCGGATGTTCCATGCGCCCGGTCATCCTCACCTCATTCATGAACTGCTCCACGCTCGGCCTGTCAACAATAAGGGCTTTTGGCAGAATCTTCAGGGCTACCGGCCTGTCCATCGAAATCTGGGTGGCAAGATACACGTTGCCCATGCCGCCGCGCCCGAGGAACTCAACAATCTCGAACCCACCTACGCGGCGGCCCGGCGTCAACTCCTCGTCGGGAGGGAAATCAACAATGGCATTGCAATGCGGACAATATATAACTTCGTCGGCACCAACTTCCGACTCAAAGTCAGTTGTGCAGTGCGGACAAGAATAGCTGGTCATATTAAAAACCTTTCAGATCCAGGCGCTCAATATCTAAAAATTTACGTAGCCAGTACTTAAGCCCCGGAAGGGCCTATTTTCAAGCCGGCAAGATGCTTTTCATGCCCTTTGCCGAAGAGAGCTACATCGCGGGAACTTCCGATGCAAAAAAACACGCCGAATGACGTTCGCCGGAAGAATCAGCAGGAAAAAGCGCTGGAACCTCCTCTGAGCACCTCGCACGGGCGATCGGACAACGCGGATGAAAGGGGCAGCCGTGCGGAGGATCAAGCGGCGACGGCACATCGCCGGGAAGAAATATCCTGTTGCGGCGGGTCGCCGGGTCAATCGAAGGTACCGCTGAAATAAGCGCCTTTGTGTAGGGATGGAGTGGGTTTGAGCATATCTCGCGGGCGGGGCCGCTTTCAACGATTCTCCCCAGGTACATCACGAGTATTCTGCTGCTGATGTGCTCCACGACCGCAAGGTCGTGCGCTATAAAAAGATATGCTATCGATGTCTTGGACTGTATATCCCTAAGGAGGTTTATTATCTGTGCCTGGACACTTACGTCAAGCGCCGATACCGGCTCGTCCGCGACGATAAACTTCGGATTTACCGCCAGCGAACGCGCTATTCCTATCCGCTGACGCTGTCCGCCGCTGAACTGGTGCGGATAACGCTCCATCGCCTGAAGCGGAAGCCCTACCATCTTCAAAAGTTCGGCTATTCTATCTTTTCTTTCCTGTGTGGAGAACTTTGTATGCAGACAAAGCACTTCGTCAAGCATCCTGCACACCGTCATTCTGGGGTTCAGAGAGCCGTAAGGGTCCTGAAATATCATCTGGAACGAGCTCCGCGCCTTCCTGAGTTCTGAACCCGAAAGTCCGCTTATGTCAACACCGTCTATCCTGTAAGCCCCGCTTTTATGCCGTTCAAGGCACATCAATGTGCGGCCGAGTGTACTTTTGCCGCATCCGCTCTCGCCCACGAGTCCGACAGTCTCGCCCTTTTCGATATTGAATGAAACCCCGTCCAGCGCCTTCACATGCTTTTTAGCAGAGAAGAGCCCGGTTTTAACGGGATACCACGTTTTAAGATCCTGTACTTCAACCAAAGACATTCCGTCTCCTCAGCTCAGGGACTTTATAAGTTCTTCTACTCGTAAAAGCTTATCTTCCATCTCGGCGAGGTGTGCTTTCGCCTCGGCAACAACGTTCCCGGGGGCTTTAGCGACAAATTTCTCGTTTGAAAGTTTCGCCATTGAAGCACTTATCCATTTAATGAGATCATCGCGCTGTTTCGCGAGTTTATTAAGCTCCGAGTCGACATCTATCGCGCCTTTCAATGGAAGATATATGTTTCCGGCATCGACCATCATCGACGGAGCCTGCCCGTCGTCGGCCGGATAAGGCTCGAGTGCTATTTCAAGATTTTCGGCGTTCAGCATCCGTTTCAGCGAATCGGTTTCCGATTTCAGGAACCCGGCCATTTCCGGATTCACAGCCTGAATATAATAATTGAGCTTTTTCCCTGCGGGTATCTCGGATGAAACCCTCAGATTGCGCCCTGCCCTTATGAGCTGGAACTTCGATTCGACCATTCCTATGACCGCGACGTCTTTTCCACTTACGGAGACGGCATCGCCGCTTCCCGGGTACTCGGCAAACATTATGCTGTCGCCATCCTTCAGGAAGCCCATCTGGTGGGCAAGTTCTTCGGTAATGAACGGCATGAATGGATGGAGGAGCCGGAGTATTTTGTAAAGCACGAAGTCGAGCACGGCAAGCGCCTGAACCTTCTCTTCGCCCCCTGAGTGTATGCGGACCTTGCAGGACTCAATAAACCAGTCGCAGAAGGAGCTCCATACCAGTTCGTATATTTCATGTGTCGCCATATGAAACTGGAAATCCGTCAGCGACTTGTTCACGCTGTCGGCACAGCCCTCGAGACGCGAGATTATCCACGTCTCATCGGGGGAAAGCTTGCCCAGCTCTATGCCTGACAAGTCTTTAAAGTTCGGCGAAAGCTCTCCTTGAATCTTTCTGAAACGGCACGCGTTCCAGAGCTTGTTCGCGAAGTTCCTGCCGAGCTCGCACTTATCATTGCTATAACGTATGTCCATGCCAACGGGTGCGATATAGATTATGGAAAAACGCAGAGCGTCCGCGCCGTACTGCTTTATAACATCTAGCGGATCGGGCGAATTGCCGAGCGACTTGCTGAGTTTACGTCCGAGATCGTCGCGGATAATGCTCGTAAAATAGACGTTGCGGAACGGCAGTTCCCCCATGAACTCGTAACCCGCCATAATCATCCTGGCGACCCAGAAAAATATTATGTCGGGCCCCGTAACAAGGTCGCTTGTGGGGTAGAAGTATTTGAGATCTTCCGTTTTGTCTGGCCAGCCCATTATCGAAAAGGGCCAGAGCCATGAGCTGAACCAGGTGTCAAGCACGTCCTCGTCCTGCCTCCAGGGGCCGGGCGCGGAAGGCTCTTCGAGTCCGACATATGTCTCGCCGGTCTTTTCGTTGTACCATGCTGGAATTCGGTGGCCCCACCATATCTGACGGCTTATACACCAGTCTTTTATATTCTCCATCCAATGGAAGTAGGTTTTCGCCCAGCGGTCCGGGTGAAAATTTATTTTGCCTGTCCTGACCGCATCCATTGCGGGCTTTGCCAGTTCGGACATGTTGACGAACCACTGTTCACTGAGCATTGTTTCAATCGGCACGTCGCCGCGCTCGGAATGGCCGACGCTGTGGACAATATCTTCTATTCTATCAAGGAATCCGAGCTCATCCATCATCTTCAGGACTTTTTTGCGGCATTCAAAACGGTCGAGTCCCTCAAATTCGGGGCCTGCGGTCTTGTTCATGGACGCGTCTTTGTTCATAACATTGATGAATTCGAGATTATGACGCTGGCCTACGGCGAAGTCGTTCGGATCATGGGCGGGAGTTATCTTTACACAGCCAGTACCCTTTTCGGGGTCAGCATGCTCGTCTCCGATGACGGGGATTTTGCGGTTCGTAAGAGGAAGGTCAACGGTCTTGCCGATAAGATGGTTATGCCGCGGATCGTCCGGATGAACAGCCACAGCGGAGTCGCCGAGCATGGTCTCGGGACGCGTCGTCGCAATCGCCAGAAAACCGGAGCCGTCCGTCAGCGGGTAACGGAAGTGATAGAATTTGCCGTTGCTTTCCTTGTATATAACTTCTTCATCGGAGAGGGCTGTTTTTGAGACCGGACACCAGTTGATCATGCGGCGGCCGCGATAGATATAACCCTTGTTGTAAAGCTCTACGAAGACCTTGCGGACGGCGTGGCTCAAGCCCTCGTCCATGGTAAAGCGTTCTTTTTCCCAGTCGCAGGACGTACCCAGCTTGCGGAGTTGCTGAATGATTGTGCCGCCGTACTGCTCTTTCCATTCCCATACGCGCTTGATAAATTCTTCGCGGCCGAGCTTATCGCGTCCGGTATTTTCCTTTTCCTTGAGCATTCTTTCGACTTTGCTTTCGGTGGCGATTCCGGCGTGGTCGGTACCGGGAAACCAGCAGACTTCATGCCCCTGCATCCGGTGCCACCTTATAAGAATGTCCTGAAGGGTGTTGTTAAGCACGTGCCCCATTGTCAGGATGCCTGTCACGTTCGGCGGCGGTATGACGATGGAATATGGTTTTTTAGCGGGGTTGGGACGGCCTCTGAAATATCCTTTAGTTTCCCAATGCGGGTACCACTTATCTTCAACCGCCGAAGGTTCATACGCTTTCGGCATTTCGGCTTCGCTGCTCATCTGAAAGGCTCCTTGTATTTACATTCTGCAAAAGGCACTTAAGATAGCATCCAAAAGCCTTTTTTATAACCATTTTGCAAAAAAATCAATGAAGACGCGAACCGCGGATTTGAAGAAGCGACTCCGAATCTCCGGATTTGGCTGCAAAAAAATGGCCGTTTAAATAAAAAAAGTCCGCGGAAGAATATTTAACTTCGCGGACTTTGAAAAAGCGTTGTATTTACTTTACGGGGAACATTTTATTATCTTTGAGAGGGGTGGCTTTGGGTCTCTCATCGGGCGTTTTTTCAAGAGAAAAACATGTGTCGCCGGAAGCAAAGTATCTGGAGACCGGCACCCATTC
The DNA here is from genome assembly GCA_001804785.1 of Lentisphaerae bacterium GWF2_45_14. Taxonomy (GTDB): domain Bacteria; phylum Verrucomicrobiota; class Lentisphaeria; order Victivallales; family GWF2-45-14; genus GWF2-45-14. Next base: position 58,780 of record MHBG01000005.1, on the reverse strand, counting down.
AAATGAAGAACCGGTTGCCATCAACTGCATAAAATCAACATCGCCTGCAACCCTGTCGCCTTTTTCATTGAGCTCGGCAAAACCGGTTATGCCGTGGGAGAACCTTGCTCTTGATCCGAGATCTTCCTTGAGACAACGAAACTCTGTTCTGCCGGAGGCTATGCAGTTTTTAGTTACATCGACCGCAAGCCCGAGGGCATCATATGCCGCGAAGGGATAGGCGGAAAGACTTTCGCCGGACGCGGCCTTCTTCAACTCCGTGCGCAGTTCAAGAAATTCGTCAGTCTCATTGAATATTATTTCCGGATAGAGGAGTCTGCTTCTGACAAGGAAGTCGGCGAGGGCCTTGTCCTCATTCACCATGTTGACGCATTTTTCGTCCGGAGAAGATGCAAGGTACCATCTGACCTTCGAAAAAACTGGAAATTTAGCGGCCTCCTTCAAAATGGAGAGATTTTCGCACTTGACAGTATTTATATCGCAGGATACCGAACATGACGCACCCTGACAGAGGATTCCGGATGCGGCTGCCACGACCACGGCAAGCTTGCCTTCGCCGTATTTTTTTGAAACTTCCGCCACTTTCTTCTCGAGTTCCGCGAGAACAGTCGAAATGTCTTTAAGATCAGGCGAATATTGTATTTCTTCAATGACTTTGCATTTGGATTTGCCGAGCGATTCCTTCAGCACGCCGCCGAGGGCCTTGCCGAAGGCGTCGCCCTTCTCCAATATGATAACGGCTGCCACCTTGTCTGTGGAAATCTGCTTCGACAATCCGGCGGATGGCGAACAGTCATCGGGAAGTACTCTAAAGATGTTATCGTCCGCAACGGCATAAGCCATAGAAGTGCAGCCATAGCTTATGAGTATTATTTTTTCCTTGTCGGCAAAATCCTTAACAGCAGCAAGTTCGGCATCCGTAGCTGGACCGACGACGACATTTACACCCTTACTCTTCAATGCCTTAAGCTTTTCAAGCGCAGAGGCGGGTGTATCGGGGTCAGTTCCCTCGCATGAGAGATAAACCTTGTATTCATCCCGCTGCTGAAAGCGTTCGTTAATATTTTCCTTAGCTCGTTCGAGGGCAATCCTGACAAGTTTCCCCTCTTTTTCCAGCACACCCTTTTCGGGAATAAGGGCACCAATGTGAATTTCTTCCGTGGCAAGAGCGGTAAATCCGGCAAGAAACGCGATGGAAACAAATATCAAAGAATTCTTTAGCATATCATGCTCCTATTTTATAAGTTTTAATATCAGTGAATTATCTCAAAATTCAATATCCCGATTATGAGGAGACTATTAGTTTAATGTTAAATCTTCCGGGCTTTGATAAATATAATTTGCAGTGATAACTTACTTTTTCCGGAAAAAGGTAAGGAATACGATGCTAGGCTATATAGTCAAAAGGACTCTGTACTCATTTTTTATAATGGCGGGAGTGATAATACTCACCTTCGCGCTCTTCCGTCTTTCCTCCGGCGACCCGGCCGCCGCGATGCTCGGGAAAAATCCGCTGCCCCGCGAAGTCGAAGACCTCCGCACCGCCATCGGCAGCGACAAACCGCTCTTCTGGGGGCACTGGCGCAAGACTGAGATATTCTGTTCCGCCGATTTTTCAGAAAAAAAGGATTTCCCAGGCATACAGTTAATCAATCCTTACACGCTCGAAAATAAATATATTGCGCTTGAAAAAGAGGGGAAAATCATCTTTCGGCGGAATTTCAAAATGAATAATATTTCAATCGCGTCACGGATAAAATTTAAGGGAACGATAAGCGTAAACGGCAGAAGCTTTTTCAGTCCTTCGGAAACTGAAATACTGGCGCCGCTGGAAAGTTCCGCCGAAACCGTAGAAATCATGTCACCGGAAGGCAATGCGAAAATTTCTGAAGTGGCATTTTTACGGGCGCAGGACTCGGCGTTCGACAGCCAGTTCCTTTCCGCAATACAGGAAATAGTCTCGTTCAAAGGGGAGTTCCCGTACATACAGCTTTTTGATTTTGGAAGAACACTCGTCACGAAGGAACCCGTCAACCGCGTACTATGGCGCGGGCTCTGGCCTTCGCTCGCGCTCATGCTTCCGATATTCTTCGGCGAGATGATAATCGGTATAATACTGGCGCTGATTTCAACGGCTTTCAGAAACAGCTGGACCGACAGGACAATCGTCCTGCTTTCAGTCGCCGGAATGAGCATAAGCTTTCTCGTCCTCATAATAGCGGCACAGTGGTATCTGGGGTATTACTTCAATATCTTCCCCGTCTGCGGATGGGGCGGAATAACCTTCCTCTTCCTTCCCGTGATAACCGGTATCGTAAGCGGGCTTGGCGGAAGCGTCCGCTTTTACAGAACAGTCTTCATAAACGAGCTGAACAAGGAATATCTGAGGACCGCTGTGGCAAAGGGATGCTCGCCGTTTTCCGTCTACTCGCGTCATCTGCTGAAAAACGCGATGGTACCGATACTTACGAGGGCATCGACTACACTTCCCTTCCTTTTTACGGGGAGCCTCCTACTTGAAAGTTTCTTTCTCATCCCAGGTCTCGGCTACGCGGGAATCAACGCTCTCATGAACGCCGATATACAGATGCTGAAGGCACTTGTGATAATAAGTGCCTTCCTTTTTATATTTATAAATCTCATTACCGACATAGCATACGCATGGGCCGACCCACGAATAAGACTCGCAAAATAAAAGGAATTCAGTTATGGCAAGAAAAATAAGCGACAGAATCTACACGCTCCCTGTCGGAATGCTCGAAGTAAACTGCTACCTCGCAACAGGCAAGAGCGGAACGCTTTACATCATCGACCCCGGCGGTGACGCAGACGAGATAGCAAAGGCGGCAAAGGAGTTCAACGCACCCGAAACCATGATTCTTCTCACACATGGACACGTTGACCATATCAGCGGAATCAGAGAAACTATGAATCTGCTCGGAATATCAAAAGTATTTATCCATAAAGATGATATACCTCTCTACAAGAGTCCGGACAATAACCTGACACCCTTCGTCCCCGCCGCAAAAGACCTGCCGGAACCCGCCCCCGCTCCAGATACTGACGACTTCACAATAATCCACACGCCTGGCCACTCAAAAGGCGGTTGCTGCTTCTACTTCAAGGATATGAATACCCTTTTCGCAGGCGACACTATCTTCATGTACTCAGTCGGGCGCACCGACCTGCCCGGCGGCGACCAGAACGCACTCATCAAATCAATAAATGAAAAAATAATGACACTCCCCCAGGACACGATTATATATCCCGGACACGGCCCCTCGACCACCGTCGCCGATGAAAAATCAGGCAACCCGTATATCTAGACCTTGCATCACGGGAAGAGGCGCATTTTTCCATCCATAGGGGGGGGGAATGCTTTATGGATTGTCTGTTCGTTTTGAGGGATTATATTAGCATGGAAGTTAATAACGGAAAAAGGCGGGGCCCTCCAATGCTCAGAAAAAAAATCGAGGCACTCAAACAGAACCTCTCACGAACGATTTTTGGAAAAGACGAGGTAATAGAGTCACTGATAACAGCGATGTACGCGGGCGGCAACGTTCTGATGGAGGACGTGCCGGGAGTCGGCAAGACAACACTGGCGAAAGCGCTGGCACTTTCCATAAGCGGAGAGTTTTCAAGAATCCAATTCACGCCGGACATGCTGCCGTCAGATATTATCGGTTCTTCAATATTCAACCCAAAAGACAGCGAATTCCACTTCCGCAAGGGTCCTATCTTTACCAATATCCTGCTCGCCGACGAAATAAACAGGGCCTCGCCGAGGACACAATCAGCTCTTCTCGAGGCTATGAACGAGCGTCAGGTCTCGATAGACGGCAAAACAATGCATCTCGCAAGGCCCTTTCTCGTGATTGCCACAGAAAATCCCGTTGAATATCACGGAACCTATCCCCTGCCCGAGGCGCAGCTCGACCGTTTCGCAATGCAGCTCTCGCTCGGTTACCCCAGCGAGGAGCACGAAATGGAAATTCTCTATTCGCGAAAGGAAAAAGATCCCATCCATGAAATAAGTCCCGTATTAAGCTGCGATGACATTACGGCCATTCAGGACGAGGTCTGCAAAATAGAGATCGAAAAGTCCGTCGCCGCATACATGGTCAGACTCATCAACAGTACCAGAAACGACCCCAGGATAAAACTGGGCGCAAGCCCCAGGGCCTTACTCACCCTCTCAAGGTGTTCACAGTCAAGAGCATATATAAACAATAGAAGCTTTGTTATCCCTGACGACGTGAAGAGGCTTTCCGTAATCACGCTCGCGCACAGAATCATGCTTGAGAACAAGGAAAAATATTCCGGTGTTACAAGCGCTTCGGTAGTAGAAGACATTATAGACAGGACGGAAGTTCCCGCCTGATGCACCACATCATCGAAAAAATACGAAAGTTCCGGAATAAATTCGTGGAAGGCCCCGAATGGGTGGAAACACCGCCCTTCCTCAACTACCATTACAAGTCAAGAACACTCCTTGTGGTCTTCTGGACAAGCGCTTGGGCGGGAAGACTTATGACGCTGCCGGGGAGAATGATGTTTGTACTCCTCGCAGTCATAACAGGCTACAATCTTATTGCCATAGATTCGACTGTCAGGCTTCTCTTTTTCACGGTCGCCGGAATATTCGCGACAGACTTTGTGGTCGGACTGCTGTTTCGTCCAAAAGCCGGATTCCGTAGAAGTATGCCCGAGCGAGTGCGGACTGGAGCACCGTTCAGGGTGCGCTACGAGATATTCAACAAACGCATGCTGCCAGCATGGAATGTTTCGGTAGACCTCGGATTCAATATAAAAGGACTGGCTCCGCTGAAAGACTGCGCATCGACCGACTGTCTGCCGCCTCGAAGCACGACATATCTCGAAACATGGTTCATGCCCTCGAAAAGAGGACGCATAAAGATACCCTCGCCGATACTTGACACCGCCTTCCCTTTCTGCATTTTCAGGTGGAATTGCGCATCAAAAGAGCATAACCTGCTCACGGTGTACCCGGCATTTACTGCCCTTGACTCACTGGAGCTTCCATCGGGAAGAAAGTACCAGCCGCACGGTACGTCAATGATCTCGAAGGTCGGTGAGTCTATGGAGTTCCACGGATGCAGAGAATTCAGAGACGGCGACGAGACAAAGTACATCCACTGGCCCAGTTCTGCGAGGGCGGGCGAGCTCATCGTAAGGGAGTTTCAGGAAGAGCACCTGACTAGAATAGCGATAATAACCGATACATTCATGGAAAAGGAAAGGCCACTGCGCCACCCGTTCAAAAAACGAAAGACATCGGACAGTTTCGAGGCAGCCATATCGCTAACGGCCGCCCTTTCGGACTTCCTTGCCAGGGGTGATTTTGTTGTTGATATTTTTGCGGCCGGCCCTGAGATATATCACTTTCAGGGAGGCCGAAGCTTGGCATACTTCGACAACATCCTCGACATTCTTGCATGCCTGAAACCATGCGCGTCAAACGCAATACGAAAACTCTCGCCCTCCGTAATGTCCGAAATAGCCGGAATCGGAAGCGTTGTTATAATACTGCTTAAGATGGACGAGGAAAGAGGCAGTTTTATAAATGATCTCAAATCGTTCGGGGTCAGCGTAAAGACCATAGTCCTGAACGATGAGGGCGCCGCGACTGCTTCAGAATACGAACCTGGAGTTGAAAGACCGGTGCGGCTGAGCGCACGCGACATACTCGAAGGACGCGTAAAAAAATTATGAACAGACCTGCCTTGAACAACTCTGAAAAAAAATCCAGGTCATCCGTACTTCTTTGCGGACTCATCGTCACGCCTTCCGCAGTGCTCTTCGCCTACGCTTCGGACCTCCCTCACATATTAGTCGTTACCTTATTGATACTTATCACATCACTGATAGTTCCAAAAAGCGTCAGATATAGCGACCGGTCCATCATATATGCTGCGCTCACCGCTCTGGCGCTCGCCGCCGGAGGCGACCTTGTAGTGAAGATGGATCCTCAACGCATGGGACTTATAAGTGGGCTTCTCCAGGCAAATATAAGCGCACCCTTCCTGATATATCTCGCGGCAATGTCCGCATTTTTCCGCAGCGGCCCCGAGAGCAGGGGTGCGTGCATCTCGATGGCCTTGGCCGCCAACCTCTTAAGCGGCGAAATAATAAGCTACAAGTTCATAAATAAGAACATGACATTCTTTATCTCGGAAATAAGAGAATATCCCCAGACATTTTTCGCGCTCATACTGGGTTTCCAGATCATCTTCACACTGTGGGCCCTGAACATCTCCCGGCCCAGGCTCCAGAAATCGGAAAGACCCTTCACCATCACTAAATCCTTGGTCACGGCCGCGGCACTGATTATAATGCCTTTTATCTGCTGGGGGGGCTTCAAGCTTTACATGCGATACGAAAACAATCTCAAACAATACGAACTCTATTTCCTGCGGATGGGAATGAAAAAAAAGGACGCCGGCGCAAGAGTAACCTTCGATAAAAATGTGAACCTCAATATCCCCTTGCCTGACAACATGCAAGAAAAGTTCGACACGATCATCCTCCGAGCCGCAGCCCTCAAACCGCCCGGCTACCTGCGCGGAAGAGCATACACCCATTACGACGCCGGAGAATGGAGCGAGCCCGATGAGGAAAAATCCGAGCCTCTCAGCGTGGATCACAAGTCAGGAGCACTCTCATTCTCAACATTTTATATCTCAGAAAAACAGCAGAAAGCTGAATACGCCGTAAGCATATACCCGTGCGGAAACTCCATCGGCAACATCATCCCCGTCCCCGGCTCAAGCTCCGAAGTGGACATAATCTCCGAAAAACTCAGCATCAGCCCCGACGGCACCCTCATACCCGAATCATGGCAGAGAGACGGCGGCTACACATGCAAGACATCTTCCTACAGCCAGGACTCGGCATGCGAAAATCCATCGAACCCGTTCTACCCCAAATATCTGGAGACACCAGACAGTCTAAAAGATGAAACCGGACGCATACTTGAAAAAGCCATAAAAAAAAGGGATAAGTCAAAACTCAAAGATTCCGAGGCAATAGCGATACTCACAGACTATCTGCTGAAAAATTATGAGTACTCACTCAAACAGGAAAACTCCAGAAAATCCGACCCAGTCTCACATTTTCTCTCGAAAACAAAAAAGGGGCACTGCGAACTCTTCGCGTCATCACTCGTGATGCTTCTCCGAGAATATGGAATCCCTGCACGCTACGTAACAGGCATCATATGCGACGAAGCGCATCCGTCGGGCCGATACTATGCGGCAAGGCTCGGAAACGCACACGCATGGGTGGAGGCATATCCGCGCGACCTTAACCGCTGGATTCTCGCGGAACCAACCCCGCCATCAGGAATACCTGCCGGACAAAACAAATGGGGAACATTCGACAGGTGGACAGATTTGATTTCACAGATATGGCAAAAAATGTTCGCCGACATGCGCAGGGGATATTTTGCGCAGGCCATCATCGGAACGGTATCGGGTATTTTCGGACTCTTATTTGACTTCATGTCCGGCCCCCCGAGGGCCTTCGCCTCAATTCTAATCATATCATCACTGGTATTCTTTTTCGTAAAGAGAAAACACAAAGGGAAAAAAGTGCCCCGCGTCCATCCGCATACGTCTATGGTGATAAAAGATTTCAGAAAATTCGAAAAGGAAATCACCAGGATCAGCCGCATAAGAAGAAAAACGACAGTCCCCCTCGGCGAATGGGCCTCGCTCCAGCCTTCCGGACTCGGCGCTCACGAGGCCGTTGAAAAGTATTATGCCTTACGCTTCAGTCAGTCTCCGCCTGAACTTGCCGATGTAACGGATTTCCACAAATATATACAGAAAAATATAACCAAAATGAAGAAAATAAAATCATTATGAAAAACGGGGAAAACTTTTTTATTCCTTTCATCATTGCCGCATCAATATGCCTTGCGGCAATATCGTTCATGCACAGAGACTCCTTCTGGATAAGCGACTGCGGCAATAAATTTATTCAAACCGAAAATTTTCTCAGGACGGGAAAACTCAACATAGACTATCCGGCGCATGATGTCGACCCTGACATGAACTATTTCCCTTACGGCGGACATCACTTCATGAAAAAAGACGGAAAAATCTTTTCATTCTATCCGCCCTGCTTCCCTCTGATATCCGCGCCCTTTTACAGATTTTTCGGATTTTTCGGCCTTTATATTATTCCTGCGCTTTCGGCTGCGCTTATCGCCGGACTTAGCGCGCTGCTCTTCCGTTCAAGCGGACTCAAACGCTGGAATATCATCGGGCCTCTGGCGGCAGTCCTGCTTACGCCTATACTGTTCTACGGCATGGTGTTCTGGGAGGAAACGCCTGCCGTAGCGCTTGCCACGCTTGCCATCCTCATATGCATTAAGCCGCTACGCAGAAAGAGGAAGACTTCGCTTCCTTTCATTGCCGCCGGGCTTATTCTTGCACTTTCAACGGTCTTAAGAGAAGAAGGCTATATCCTTTTCGTAGCGTTATTCGCAGGACTTCTTTTCCAGGCGCGTGACAAGAAAGCCTGCGTTTTCATATCTCTGGGTTTTAGTGCCGGAATGGTGCCCCTCTGGGTATTCCAGTATCTCGAATGGGGCCACGTGCTGGGTTCGCATTTTCAAACCTACAGCTCAATGGAGAACAATATGCCGTTCTCTCAAATAATAATGTCCAAAATCATGAATTTCTATGTTTATTTTCTAAGGTTCACTCCCGACTGGCGCGTGGGCGGCGCCTTCTACGGCATGCTGCTCTTCCCGTTTATCGCGGCGACCATCGCTCTCGTAGTGCCGCGCGGAAGAATAAGAGACGCCATGCCGTTGTCCATAATTCCCGCCGCTGCGCTGGCGTCGCTCGTGAACGTGATAATACTCATCAGGACTCCGGACATTGTTTTTTCCACGATTTTCACACAGGCGCTTCTTCCTTTCCTTCCCTTCCTTATAGTACTTCTTGTTTACGGCAGAAAGCTGTGGGCGATGAAAAATCCCGCGCTGAGACTGATGATGATTATTTCCGCGGCTTATTGCGTCATGACCCCTCTTGCCTTGAACCAGAAGGATATCGGAATAATCTGGGGCCCCCGGCATTTTCTCTTTATCGTTCCGCTTCTGGCGGTACTGACCTTTGCCTCGTTTAAATTCCTGCGGCGAAAAATAAGTCCGCTGATGAAATACGCTACAGCATTGCTGTTCATTTCCTCAGCCCTGATTCAAATAACGGGGATGTACGCGCTGAACTTGAAGAAGGAAAGCTCGGCTCAGATTATTGAACACCTGAAAAAAATGAACTCAGAATTTGTTATTACGGACATTTTCTGGGTTCCGGAAGACGCCGCGTGCCTCTTCTTCGGTAAAAAGTTCATGCTGGCGGGCGCATCTCCTGAAAAGACACTGGCCGGCGCGCTGAGGCTGTTGAAGGCAAAAGGAATAAGGAATGTCAGCCTCATCCTCTCCAACCGGTATCGAAAGATAAGCGACAAAGACCTTGCAGAGGCGATGAGGTCGATAGATGTAAGGCACTGGCGGGAGCTCAAAAGCCCTGGTCCGGAGTTCATGAACGTTACAATCTTTGACTGCTCGATTAGATGAAAGCCCCCGATAATTGCAAAAAAATATAAAAAAATTTATTTATTTTCTTGATTCTACGCCAGCGGCATATACTTTATGTGCTCTGTATGTCTGAAAACCAGCCGTTCTACTGATTGACCGGTTGTTTATTTTATATGATTACAACTTAAAATTTTGAGGAAAAAAATGAAGGTCAGAGCTTCCATTAAGCGCAGATGCGAACACTGCCAGATTATCAAGAGGAACGGCTATACAAGGGTTATATGCTCACGAAATCCGCGCCATAAACAGAGACAAGGTTAATTTTATATAGAGAGGAATACCATGCCGCGCATTATAGGAATAGACATTCCCGGGAAGAAGCGTATAGAGTACGCATTGTGTTATATCTATGGGATCGGTCCGACGATGGCCCTTGAGATTATCCGCAAGGCTAGAATCAAGGAAGGTGTTAAAGCAGAACAGCTTACCGATGAGAACATCGCCGCTATCACAACGCTCCTCCAGACGGAATACCTTGTAGAAGGGGACCTCCGCCGTAAAATAGGTACGGACATCCGCCGTCTTCAATCCATAAACTGCTACCGCGGCATAAGACACAAGAGAGGTCTGCCGGTAAGAGGTCAGAGGACTAAGACCAACGCACGTACGAGAAAAGGCCGTAAGCAGACAGTCGGCGCGATCCGCGATAAGTCGCTCAGAAAGGTCGCCGGTTCAGGACCTTCTTCAGCAGCATCAGCTCCCGCGTCAAAAAAATAAATAAAAAAGCATTGTAAATATATAAATCAGAAAGGCAGCGAACAAAGTTATGGCTGAAGAAATGGTCAAAACAGAAGGCCAGGAAAAGCTCGCCGCAGATTCTCAAATCGTGGAAAGCGCGGAAAGTGCTTCCCCGGCGGACGAGTCTACCAAGCGAAAATCGAAAGCCGGTCGTTATGTTCCTAATGGAATTGCATACGTACAGGCAACCTTTAACAATACAAAAGTAACTTTCACCGATATGCACGGGAATGTGCTCTGCTGGTCCACCGGGGGCAAAAATGCCTTCAAGGGTTCCAGAAAAAGCACGGCTTATGCAGCACAGGTTATCGCGGCGGATGCCGGTAAAAAGGCACAGACGCTTGGGATGAAGGAAGTTGAAGTCAGGATAAAGGGTCCAGGCGCCGGGCGCGAGTCAGCAGTAAGAGGCATAGCCTCGACCGGGCTCGAAATTTCGGCGATAAGAGACATTACGCCGGTGCCGCACAATGGTTGCAGGCCAAGGAAGAGACGCCGCGTCTAACGTCTAACGCGGAAAGCAATAAGTCAAATTCAATCAACGATTTAATAATCCAGGAGGATTTTAATATGGCTTCAGTAAGTTCTTTTCCAATGCCACAGAAACTTGATGTTGAAGCGGCGACCGCGACAGAACGATACGCGAAATTCACGGCTGCCCCGTTTCAGAGCGGCTTTGGACATACACTGGGCAACTCTTTAAGAAGGGTACTTCTTTCGTCCCTTGACGGTGCTGCGGTTTCCGCCGTGAGGATTGATGGGGTCTCGCACGAGTTCGCTTCAATCGACGGCGTAATCGAAGACGTTACCGAGATTATTCTCAATCTCAAGAAAATCAAAATTCATTACAGTGGGGAAGCGGCAAAGACAATTGAGATAAGGAAAGACAAGGCAGGTGTCGTAACCGCATCCGATATCGTCGCAGACGGCTCAATTGAAATAGTAAATCCCGAACAGATAATATGCACGCTCGACAAGAACATTCCGTTCAGGGCCGAGCTTGAAATCTCAAAGGGCAGAGGTTACCGTCCGTCTGAAAAAAATAAAAACCCGAATCATCCGCTCGGAACGATTGCAATAGACTGTCTTTTCAGCCCGGTGGAGAGGGTAAGATACCAGGTCGGCGCGGCGCGTGTCGGCGAAGAAACTGAAATGGACAGCCTCATAATCGAAGTCTGGACCGACGGCAGGATCAATCCGGAAGAAGTCATGGAAAAAGCTGCGAAAATCCTTAAGGATCATCTCAGGCCTTTCCTTGGTTCACAGATTAGCGAAGAGGACAAGCTTTCCTCCATCAGTGAAGAAGATCAGAAACTCTTCCGCCTTCTCTCGCAGGATGTTGACTCCCTCGATCTTTCAGTCCGCGCAATGAACTGTCTAAACAACGCGAATATAAAGCTCATTGGCGAACTCTGCATGAAGACTGAGACACGGATGCTCAAATACAGAAACTTCGGCAAAAAATCCCTTGACGAGATCAAGGAAAAACTCGAAAGCATGGACCTCGGTCTTGGAATGGCCTTCAGCGAAGAAATCGCCGAAGCGATTGAGACCGAATCCGAAAAACTCAAGACAGAAAGCCAGGAGGAAGAATAATGCGTCACAGAAAGCATACTTTCAAGATCGGACGCTCTGGTGCACATAGGAGAGCTATGCTCGCCAATATGGTGTCAAGCCTCATTGAATGCGGCGAAATAAAAACGACTTTGGTAAAAGCCAAAGAAGCTCGCAGATTAGCCGACAAAATGATTACTTATGGGAAAAAAGGCGATCTTCATCACCGTCGCCTTGCAATCTCAAAGCTCAGGGACGAAACGGCGGTAAAGACACTTTTCGACAAAGTTGCCCCGTCATTCTTGGAGCGCAAAGGCGGCTATACTCGCATCATCAAGACAGGTACACGAGTAGGCGATGCCGCCGATATGTGTATTCTTCAGCTTGTTCAGGATTCCACGGCCCCGGCCAAGCCTGCGAAGAAAGTCAAGAAAGTCGAAAAGGCTCAGGAGCCAACAGTTGTTGAGACTCCGGCAGTTGTTGAGGCGTCGGCCGAAGCAAAGGCCGAGTGAGTCCTTTTTGAAAAAAAAATCATAAAAACCCCGGAATCTCCGGGGTTTTTTTATGTCTTTTCAGCTATATTACGACAGTTTACAGCAGCGGGAGCGGAAATGAAATTTGATTTCAGCGATTACACCGTAATTGTCACAGGTGGAACACGGGGTATAGGAAAGGCCGCATCGGAGGCCTTTCTGAAAAACGGCGCGAAAGTCGTCGCTACCTGCGTAAACGGCGGGAAATCCGCAGATGAGTTCAAGGCGGCCTGGAGCAATTATCCCCTCGAAATCTTTAAATTTGATGTGGCTGACTATGCCGCGGTGGAAAAATTTTACGCCGAGTTCGACCAGAAATATCCGTCGCTTCAGGTACTTGTAAACTGCGCGGGGATAAGAAAAGACGCCATAACAGGCATGATGAACCCCAACGACTGGAACAAGGTCATATCCACAAATCTGACCGGCACATTCAATATGAGTAAGTTTGCTCTGATGAGGATGATGAGTTCAAAATTCGGCAGGATTATAAGTATAACATCACCATCAGGCAGAATCGGCTTTGCGGGTCAGTGCAACTATGCGGCGGCGAAAGCCGGACAGGTGGCCTTCTCAAAATCCCTTTCGAAAGAGACCGCAAAGCGTTCAATAACGGTCAATTGCATTTCTCCCGGCTTCATTGACACCGATCTTATCGCAGACCTTTCCGAGGAGCTAAGGAACGAATACAAGTCCCAGGTGCCGGCAAAGCGCTTTGGTAAACCTGAAGAAGTCGCAAGCCCCATACTTTTCCTGGCATCGCGCGAGGCCTCGTATATAACCGGCGCGGTACTGGAAGTTACGGGAGGGCTTTGAGATGGGGTTTCTCTTGATTGAAGGCCGGAAATTTCTCCTATTCGGGGTGGCTAACAGAAAAAGCGTGGCTTTTCATATCGCGCAGGTTCTCAAGGAAGAGGGAGCTGAGCTGATTTTCTCGGTCTTCGGTGAAGAGCAGAAAAGAACGATTGAAAAGTTCTTCCCCGATTCCGCCGCATACATCTGTGACGTATCAAAGGAAAGCGAAATAGAAAAGACCGCTTCCGAAATTGCTCAAAAGCATGGGAAGGTTTACGGGATACTGCATTCGATAGCGTTTGCCAACTATTCGGAAGGGGTAAAGCCCTTTCACGAAACGGTGAAATCGGACTTTCTTCAGGCGATGGATATATCGTGTTTTTCATTTATCAGCATCGCGAAATACTTCAAAAGCGTCATGGAAAACGATGGTGCGCTTCTTACGATATCGATATCATCAACAAAAATGGCTGCGGAGAATTACGGCTACATGGCTCCTATAAAAGCGGCACTTGACTCCAGTGTCTGCTTCCTCGCCAAGTCGCTCAGTGCCGATACAAAAATACGCGTGAACGCGGTAGGCGCCTCACTTCTCAAGACATCTTCCTCCGCCGGAATCCCCGGCTATATAGAACCTTACCTTTTCGCGGAAAAACTGACGCTGAGGAAAGAAGCTCTTAAAACGGAGGAAGTCGCCAATGCCGCGGCCTTTCTGCTAAGTCCCCGGGCAAGCGGTATAACTGCTCAGACGATTGTCGTTGACGCCGGAATGTCCACTAATTTCTTCGACCGCGCCGTAGTTTCGGCAGCGCTGAAATTCCAGCAGCCGGGCAAATAAAGTAAACAGGCCCGGGAATCAATACCGCCGGCAGGCGTAAATTCCATATTTTTGATTCGCAAAACGGGCGAAGTCCGGCTATCTTATCAGGATTGCGTTTAACAAAGACAAAAAGGAAATTCAGATATGGAAAAGGGACCCGAATTCATGGAGAAGCTTGTATCCCTCTGCAAGCGAAAAGGTTTCATATTTCAAAGTTCGGAAATATATGGCGGTCTGAACGGATTCTGGGACTACGGTCCTTACGGAACAGCGTTGAAAAGGGCGGTCGAACAGATGTGGTGGAACTACATGGTCGAGAGCCGTTCAAATGTCGAAGGGTTGGACTCGACCATAATATGTAACCCTAAGATATGGAAGGCCTCCGGGCACCTCGACAAGTTCGGCGACATGATGGTAGACTGCCGGGAATGCAAGACGCGTCACAGGTCCGATCAGATGGAGGATGTGAAGACGTGTCCGGCATGCGGTTCAAAAAACGTGACAGAGCCGCGCGAATTCAATCTCATGATGAAGACCTTCGTAGGACCCGTTTTCGACGAAGATCACGCGGCATACCTCAGAGCGGAGACATGTCAGCCGATATTCGCGGATTTTCATCTTGTGAGGATTGCTGCGCGCAAGAAGCTGCCGTTCGGCATAGCGCAGGTCGGCAAGGCGTTCAGGAATGAGATTAATCCCAGAAACTTCACTTTCCGTTCAAGAGAATTCAGCCAGATGGAAATGGAATTCTTCTGTACGGAAGAGGAATCCATGAACTGGTATGAATACTGGAAGGCCGAAAGAAAAAAATATTACATCGACTTGCTGAAGTTCGGCGAAGACGAGCTTAAATTCCAGGATCACGGACCGGGCGAGCTTGCCCATTACGCTAAAGCGGCGGTCGATATAGAGTTCAAATTCCCGTTCGGCTGGGGTGAACTGGAAGGAATCCATCACAGGGGGACCTGGGACATGTCCCGCCATCAGGAATTCTCAGGGGAAAACCTTGAGTACCTCGATCAGGACAACGGCAACCGCAAGCTGATTCCGACAGTCGTCGAGACGTCGGCGGGACTTGACAGATCGATACTCGCGATATTGTGTCATGCATACGATGAGGATATGGCGGATACGAAGAAGGAAGGCATGGAAGAAGACGTCCGCGCGGTACTGAGGCTTCCGGCCAGGATTGCGCCGGTGCAGGCCGCGATACTGCCGCTCGCCAAGAAACTGATGGAACCGGCTGAAAAACTCTATAAGGACATAAGCCCTTTCTTCCGTTCAGAATTTGACGTAACAGGCAGTATTGGAAAGCGTTACCGCCGTCAGGACGAGATCGGCACGCCGTTCTGCGTCACATTCGACTTCGAATCGCTCAACGACAACGCCGTGACCGTGAGGCACCGCGATTCAATGGAACAGGAGCGCATTTCAATGACAGAGCTCAGTCACTATCTCGCAAAGCAGGTAATGGCTAACTGAGCAGGAGTAAAAAAACGAGGGAGAGAGCAGAATGGCGAATGAATCATCTCAGGACATAAAAGGCGAAAAAAAATACCGTTCAATGTTCCTATGGGGATGCGTCATGCCGCTCTTCCTGATGCTCGGACTCTGTGTTGTTCTCGCGATATGGTTTGCGGTAAAAAGTCCCGTGCCGGACGTCCCCCCCGACTATATAAAGAACGCTGAGCAGCCGATAAAGGATAAACTTTCCCAGCTTGAGGAAAGAAGAAAAGCCCTCGAAAAAGAGAAGAAAAAATCCTACGACATAGACAGGACTGTTCAGGCCTTCTACAGCATGGAGAAAACTATCGCCGAGGCGAAAAACTTCAAAGACCTGACCACCTTCATCATGCAGAAAGAGTCCGACAAAATCCCGCCTGAAGTGGCAGAGCTTAAATACCGTTTTTTCAATATCTACAAAAACCTGCTCGAGGAAAGCGACAGCCTGGACGAGACGAATTCCATCTATAACTTGGCGTCGGGCACTCTCCTTGACCTGCTGTCGACATTCGACTACGGGCTTCTCAGCATAAATAACGAGCAGGCCCGGAAAATATGGGACAAGAGAATAAACGAGAACGATTTGCGCACAAATATAAGGAAACGTCTCAGCAAACACCGCGCCGCGCTTCTGGATTTCTACACCAACTTCCTAAGGCTCAGCGCAAAGTATTACAGGGAATGGGACAAGCTATGTTCGCTCCGCGACAGGGCCTACCTCGCCATCTATGAAAACGACTGGAACGAGGCCATAAAATCAGCATCGGCGGCGGTAGAATTGGCGCCCCATGAAAAAGAGGCACATATCCTTCTGGCAATGTCGCTCCTAGAACGCAAAGGCGAAACAGATGTCAGCGCGGCCGACTCTATAATAAGTGAATATATTGAAAAGCACAACGGGCAGGAAGCTCCAGCGCACCTCCTGAAAGGCGTAATCAATATGAAGCAGAAGAAATTCGATCAGGCCGTGATTGATTTTGACCAGGCTGCCGCTTATTACCCGAAGCAGCAGGAGGAACTGCTCGACCTTCTCAACCTCTACAAAAAAAGAAGCTTTCTCAATAAATCAAAAGAAGGACGCGTGATTATAAACCTCTACAGGGGGATAATGACAGGCTCCGGATATTTCAGTCCCGACTTCCAGAAAGCCAGAGTCCACATGGCACGGGGCGAAAAAGATATGGCCAGAAAAAAGATATTCGACCACTTCTTCAGGCGTCGTCTCCAGGGACAGTGGGACAAGGTACTCGCCGACTTCAGATACAGCAATAATTTCCTGGAGACTGAACTGCTTGAAATCAATGCCTCAGACCTTAAAGGCAAAATAAGCCTTCAGATAGAACCGGCGTTTTTCACAAACAGCGTAATCGTAACCGTGCGCAATGAGGGAAGCTCAGACATCCACAATATGACAATCCTTCTCTGCGTCAGATTTACCGATATGTTCAAGGGCGACTACGTCTCGTTTCCTGTCGGTGACACCGTCGCGCTTCTAAAAGCCGGAGAAAGCATTACGGTAGGACGGCGCAATATCAGCGCCGTAACTCAGGAAAACCTTGGTTCGCCAAGAAAATTCAAGGACATCATCGACTATGCTGCCGTACTCATCTCCGACGAGCTTATATCGTGGGTGGAATCAAAGACCGCGCCCCAGATAAAAGAGCCCGGCCCCATGGAAAAAACAAAAAATATGGCAATTGAACTTGTCAACAATCTTATAGAATCAATGAGCTCCGCGGGAACCCGCGAAGATGAAAAGAAAAAACAGAAGGAAATGGCCGAGGCCGTTATAAATACCCTGACTGAAATTTCTCAGAGCCTTAAAAATAAAGATTCTTCCGCCTCAACCGAAAACCTGAAGCTTATTGCCGACGAACTTTCTAAAAAGGCCGCCGAATATATTTCCGAAAAAGGAGCGGGCAAATCAAAAACCTCTCAGCAGGAACTCAAAGCAGTGCTCGACAGCGTCATGAAAGAAGCCATGGAGAAAGCCGGCAAGAAACCTGAGAAAGATAAGAAATAAGCAGGCCACCATTACGTTGTGGCAAAAAACTTGAGAAGAAGAAAGCAATGGAGATAATTCCCGACGTTGACATAATGCCGAAACTTTCGTCGGCAATTGAAATCCCGTATGACTTGCGGCTTATGCTTGTCGCACTGGAATGGACGACTGAACTCGCCGACTTGGCGGGCAGCGCCCGGAAAGAATCGGACGCACTGCGTTTAGCGCTCGACGAGACTCTGACGTTTTTGATAAATTCGTATCCGGACGCCGAAGTGTGGGAACAAATTCGCATTGAATTTGTACTCCTGACAGACGGAATGATTAAAATCGCCGTAACGAACGCAGGGCCTCCGGTACACCTGAACAAAATCCCCCAATACAATCCTCAGGCTCCGTCAGAATCCGAGATTGACGGACTATGGTACTTTCTGGCTTGCAAGGCAGTGGATGACCTCTCGTTCGAAAATCGCGGACTGGACGGATGGCGGGTCGTAATCAGAAAGCGGCTGGCCGTAGCGTCATTCGAAGTAAAAATGCCGATTAAAACAGCAGAAGTGGCAGCAGATAGAAAAACGCCTTTCATAACCCGGCTGGCGACGCCGGAAGATGCAGGAGAACTCGTAGATCTGACTTACGACACGTACCGTTATTCCTATCCGGGGGAAGCATTTTACCATGAAACAAAACTCCGGGACTTGCTGACAAAGGGCGAAATCATCAGCCTTGTCGTCGAGTCGGACGGCGTCATCGTCGGTAATTCGTCGTTTGCCATCCCCCGACAGACGCCCCGCTGCGCCTACTCCTGTTCCCTGATGATTAAACCCGCATTCCGCCAGTCGAAGGCCATCATTTATCTGCTGAAAGAGATCGACCGTTATATCGCCAGCGGAACCATGGACGTGGATATGTGCTACGGAGCCACGGTTACCACACACATGGGTTCCCAGAAAGTGGGAGCCAGAACAGGTTTCAGTCCGTTGGCCTTGCATCTGGCCGTCTGCATTGTAGTGGATTTCCGAGGAATGAAACTGGCGGCCACCGAACGGGAGACTCTCGTCATTTGCGTCCGCTTCACGCACCCCCCGGAATTGGAGGCAATTTATCTCCCGAAGCGGCACCATGCCGTCATGGCAGGATTAGTCACCCAGGTGGGCTTCAATTGCCCATTGTCAGCGGAAGAGGCTCTCCCCGCCGCGGAACAAACCCAGTTTAATGTAGAAGAAGACAACATCGAACACTCCGCCTATCTCATGATTACCGAGCTGGGACAGGATTGGACGACGCGCCTGCAAAAAAAGGTTTTTGCCCTGAAAGCCAAAGGTATGCTGACTATCATTATCCTCATTCCCGCCTGGCATCCCGTCCCCCCCGGTCTCGACATGGAAATGGGACGACTCAACGCCGTCTTTTCCGGACTTAAACCAGTGTCCGCCAAGGAATGCTATATCGTTTACAGTGCGTTGTCCGGCCCCGTTGATTTTGACCGCATCCTCCTTCTTGACCCGCTCGCTCACGCCCTCAAAGAACACAGCCGCCAACTCTATGCCGAAATAGTCGCAGAATAAGCAGGCGGAGCCTGGACATTGCTGTGCCGTCAGCGTAGCGAAAACGGCACAGCAATGTGCAGGCTCCCGGCCTGCCCCCCGGAGGGAGTATTTTATCTATTGATATCATCCGAGAATAATGTTATATTGAGGAAATCTAATAAGGGGCTTATAGAAAAGTCATAGAGTAAACTAAAAACCATAGCAAGCGTTTCAAACTGAAAACTGGTAATTTTTATACACGAAGCGCGGTTGACATGCCAATGATGGCGTGTCTCTCCGTATTCGTGTATGGGTATACCAGTACCTCAGTTTGAGTGCGGACGAGATGCGCCTTTTTCTTTTCCGCGATGCTTGCTCAAAAAGGAGCGTTGCGATGAAAAAGAAAGTCAGGTATCCGGAAGCGGAAAGTCTCAGCATGGAATCGATGAGGCTTGAACAGCGCAGAGTCAGGAAAGAACTTGCGGCCTTCCGAAAAGACTTGCAGGAATTCAAGACGATCTATCCATTGATGGAAAATATCATCGAGACTTCTGTAAGAATTACCAGAACCCGCAAAATAGGGTAAAGGCGAGGAAAAGGGCTGTTGAAATAAGGAAAGCGGGATTGCAAATTTCGAGCGGGCTGTTATCTGTATTAGTTTAGATAAAAGACAAGAACAGATCAAATACTGAAAGACAACCCCATGGAATACAGGATAGAAATATCACCGCTGCCGGAATGGAAAGACGCGCGCGCTGAAAAGATTAAAAACCAGATCAGGAATTTCCTGAAACTTGACATAGCCGATGTGAAAACGCGCGACGTATATACAATGTCCGCGGGTATCAGTCAGGCGCAGGCCGAAACAGCGGCGCGCGAAATAGCCAATCCGGTACTGCAGAAGGGGATTGTCGGCGAGACACGTTTTAATGAATCAAATGCGTGCGACTGGCTTGTCAGGGTCGGCTTCCGGCAGGGCGTAACGGACAACGTGGGGCGTTCCGCGCACGAGGCGATAGGCGATATCGTGGGTCGCAAGCTCAGGGACGACGAATACGTTTTCAGCTCCGTGGAGTACATGCTGAGCGACGCCTGGCTCGACAGGAAAAAAGTCGAACACATAGCAAAAGACCTTCTTGCTAATGAACTTATAGAAAATGTTTCAATATTTTCAAAGGCCGATCTCCTGAAAAACCCGATTCCGCTGGAGCTGCCCATCGTCCGCGAAAGCGGCGGCGGGAACGTGAAGGAAATCGATCTGGAAGTCAGTGACGGCGAGCTTCTCGATATAAGCAAAAAGGGCATTCTGGCGTTGACTCTCGAAGAAATGAAGGCCATCCAGGATTATTTCAGGAGAGCCGAAGGGCGCGAGAATTTCAAGCTTGGCAAAAAGCCGACAGACGTCGAGCTGGAAGTCTTAGCACAGACCTGGAGCGAACACTGCAAGCACAAGATATTTTCAGCTGAAATAGATTACGAGGACGAAAAGGGAAACATTGAAAATATAAAATCGTGTTTCGACACATACATAAAAAAGAGTACCCGCGAGATATCAAAGAAAATAGACTGGCTGGTATCGGTATTCCATGACAATGCGGGGGTCATCTCGTTCAATGACAAACTTGACCTGGTCTACAAGGTCGAAACGCATAACAGTCCCTCGGCGCTCGACCCGTACGGCGGCGCAATGACTGGAATAGTAGGAGTCAACCGCGACCCGATGGGGACAGGACTCGGCGCGAATCTATTGATAAACGTGTGGGGGTACTGCCTCGGTTCTCCGTTCACAGACGAAAAAGATGTCCCTGAAGGGCTCTTCCATCCGAGAAGACTAAGGGACAATATTCACCGTGGAGTCATCGACGGCGGCAACCAGAGCGGAATACCTTACGGCGCGGGCTGGGAATATTTCGACGAGCGCTACCTCGGCAAACCGCTGGTTTATTGCGGGACGGTCGGACTGCTCCCCAGAAAGATAGGGAAAAACAAAGGGTTCGAAAAGAGCATCAAGCCGGGCGACCTCATCGTCATGTCTGGCGGAAGAATAGGAAAAGACGGCATACACGGAGCCACATTCTCAAGTGAAGAGCTGCACAAGGACAGCCCGAATCAGGCGGTGCAGATAGGCGACCCGATAACTCAGAAGAAAATGGGCGACTTCATTTACGAAGCGCGCGATAAGAGCCTTTACCGCTTCGTGACTGACAACGGCGCGGGCGGTCTTTCCTCCAGCATCGGCGAGATGTGCACCTACAGCGGCGGTTGCAGAATGGACCTCAAAAAGGCTCCGCTCAAATATGCCGGACTCGACCCGTGGGAAATACTTGTTTCGGAGGCGCAGGAGCGGATGAGCTTCGCTGTACCGCCCGAAAATATCGAAGAGTTCAAAAAGCTCGCGGAGTCAAGAGATGTGGAAGTGACCGTGCTCGGAGAATTTACGGACACTGGAAAGTTCCACATGCTTTACGGAGAGAAAACCGTGGCTCTGCTCGATATCGAGTTCATGCATGACGGGCTTCCCCAGCTGAAGCTCAAGGCAAAATGGGTACCGCCCAAGCACAAGGACCCGGCGTTCAAAGGCAGGAACATAAAAGATGATGTTGTTTCGCTGCTGGGCAGGCTGAACATATGCTCAAACGAGTTCAAATCCCGCCAGTATGACCATGAGGTAAAAGGATTGAGCGTAATTAAGCCGTTTGCGGGGATATGCCGGGACGTTACGTCGGACGCGACCGTTACGATGGCCGAGCCGCTCGGGAAAGAAGGAATAATCCTTTCCTATGGCATACTTCCTCGCTACAGCGACATAGATACCTACCACATGATGGCCTCCATCATCGACCTCTGCATAAGAAGAATAATAGCCGTGGGCGGTAAGCCCGAGCATATCGCCGGACTTGACAATTTCTGCTGGCCCGACCCTGTAAAATCAGAAAAGACGCCGGACGGCGAGTACAAACTCGCCCAGCTGGTGCGCGCAAACAAGGCGCTCTACGACTACACGAAGGCCTTCGGTGTACCCTGCATATCCGGAAAAGACAGTATGAAAAATGACAGCACGCGCGGCGGGCGAAAAATATCCATTCCGCCGACAGTTCTCTTCAGCGCGATATCACGCATGGACGATGTATCAAAGGCTGTTACCCTTGACGTGAAAAGGCCCGGCGACTCGGTTTATGTAATAGGCCAGACCCGCAAGGAACTCGGCGGCAGCGAGTATTTTGCGATGATGGGAGCCGTCGGCTGTCATGTGCCGGTTGTCGACGCTTCACTGGCGATGGTGACATATAAGGCTGTCTCTGAAATAACTCAGAATAATCTGGCTTCATCACTTCATACGCCTGCCATAGGCGGTCTCGCGGGCGCGTTCGCGAAAAAAGCGATGGCCGGCCGGCTGGGGCTTGAGATTGACATTGACAAGATACCGTGCGAAAGCGGAATGTCTCCCGAAGAGATTCTTTTCTCGGAATCGAACAGCCGTTTCGTGATGACCATTAAGCCTGAAAATGAAAAATCCGTTGAAAAAATACTTAAAGGGCTGTCTTTTGCCAAAATAGGATTTGTTATTTCAAAACAGGAGCTTATTTTAAACAGTGTAGTGGCTTGCAGTCAAGCATCGATATCTATGACAGAGATGATAAAAAGCTACAAAAGCACGCTTGACGGCATTTGATTCGCTACCGGAGAATTTTATGGGCGACGGTATAAAGAAAAAGAAAATCCTCCAGATAAAAAAGAGGCCCTTGAAGCCTAAGGCCATGGGAGTAAATCCGATGACCACGTCAAGGATGTATATGAAAAACATCTGCGACATCTCACTTCTCACAAGAGAAGAGGAAGTCGTTCTCGCCGAAGCGATACACTGCAATGACGAAGTCCTCCAGCACGATGCGAAAGCCAGCCTGATAAAGGCGAATCTAAGGCTTGTGGTTAAAATATGTCATGAGTTCATGGGAAGAGGGCTTCCGAAGCACGATCTCATATCCGAGGGCAACATAGGTCTCATGACTGCGGCGGAGAAATTCGATCCCACCAAAGGCGCGAAATTCAGCACCTATGCCACATGGTGGATAAAACAGGCCATGCGCAGGGCCCTCGCCGAACAGGGTCGTACAATAAGAATTCCCCTCCAGTCGATGGAGAAGATATCCAAAATACATTCAGCTAAAATGCGACTTGCCGAGAAACTTGGCAGAGAGCCCTCCAAGGAAGAGATTGCCAAGGAGCTTGAATTGAGCGTGAGAACGGTAAGGGAGCTTCTCTTCGCCGGAGTTCATACAGCATCGCTTAACGCTCCGATAGAAGAGGGTGAGGACGGCGAGGTACAGGATACGATTCCGAGTCTCACATTGATGCCGGACATGATGCTCGGCGAAATAGAATCGATAGACCGGATGATGGATCTTCTTGCCAAGCTGAACGAACGCGAACAGCAGGTAATCAAACTGCGTTTCGGCCTTGACAACAATCCGGAGATGACACTGGAAGAGGTTGGTAATGCGCTCGGCTGCACACGCGAGAGGATACGCCAGATACAGAATAAGGCGATAACAAAACTTAAGGCTCTTCACGTCGAAAAGATCAAAAAATACATCAGCAAATCAAGGCAGGATAACTCTTCCAGCGAGGGGGACTGCGAACTTGACGATGATGAGGCGTCTGACTCAGAGGATTTCGACTATAACGGCCCGGACTCAGATTCCAACTGAAGAAATATCCCCATCCAATGGAAAACATATACCCTGACAACAGCGTCATTCTCGCGCCTCTTTCCGGTTTTACCGATATACCGTTCAGGACGTCCGCACGAAGATTTGGCTGCCGTTACGCATTCACGGAAATGATAGACGCGGGCTCCCTCGTCTTCGGAACCGCGAAAACCATAAAATTTCTAGATAGAACGGAAGACGAGGACTGGCTCGGCGTGCAGCTCGTCGGCTCAGATCCTGATATACTGTCAAGAGCCGTCAATATCCTGAATAATCATGAATTTTCGGTAATCGACTTCAATATGGGATGTCCGGCGCCGAAGGTAGCAAAAAAGGGAGAAGGCGCCATGCTGGCACTGAGACCGGATGACGCGTTGAGGGTATTCGAAGCAATCTCAAAAAACTCAAAGTATCCGGTAAGCGCAAAGATAAGAATACTGGATGAACAGGATCCCGGCCCCACTCTCGAATTTGTAAGAAGGCTGGCGAATGCGGGCGCAAGGGCCGTGACAATCCACGGACGGATCAGAAAATCCTTTTATTCGGGTCCTGTCTTTCATGAGATAATTGCAGAAATACGAGGGGCCATGAATATACAGATTGTCGCAAATGGCGGGGTCATGGACTTGAAATCATATGATGAACTAAGAGAAAAAACAGGCTGTTCCTGCGTTATGGTTGCACGAGGGGCGATGGGCAACCCATGGATATTCGAGGAAATAGAGAAAAGACGCTGCGTGATTCCCTCCCCAATCGAACTTACAGATGAAATGCGAAAACATGTTCTGCATATGGCGGATTATTACGGAGAGGCCCTGGCGATGAAAATCGCGCGAAAAATTGTTCTTGACTATCTTAAGGGCAGAGGCTATCAGCGTTCGCTTAAATGTGGGGTTTCGCACATGAATTCGATAAATGATTTTGAAACACTTCTATCCGAGGTGAGACAGAGCCATCCGGTCATTTAACGCAACAAATTTACAAGAAAATCAACAATATTTTTATTGCTTAAAAGTAAAACCACGGCTATCCTCATGTTCATATCAACAAACAGGAAATGTGAAAATGGGTATTACAAAACGGCATCTGCCAGTAAAAAAAATAAGCGCCGGGCCGAAACATCACTTCTTCGGTTATTTTGACAAATACCCCTGGGACAGGTCAGGAAGATACCTCCTGGCGCATGAAACAGACTTTACCGGGCGTCAGCCGGAGTCCGGCGAAAAGGCGGGAATATGCCTGATAGACCTGTGCGACAATAACAAACTCACGAGGATAGCCGAAAGCTCCGCCTGGTGTTGGCAGCAGGGAGCGATGCTCCAGTGGCTGAACGACTCGGACGACGAAATCATTTTCAACGACCGCGAAGGCGATTCTTTCGTTTCCAGAATCATGAATATAAAGACGCAAAAGATGAGGACGCTCTGTCGCCCGGTCTACTGCCTCAGCCCCGACGGACAATGGGCTCTCAGCCTGAATTTCTCGCGTCTCGACACGGAACGCCCCGGTTACGGCTATCCCGGTCTTACCGACATTGCCAAAGGAGTCTGGCATCCGGATTTTGACGGATTATGGCTACTTGACCTGAAAAAGAACACGGCGAAACTCGTCATTTCGATAGATCAGATTGTACAGACATTCCACCGCGAAGAAATGGACAATGTCATGAGCTGGTTCAATCATATTCTCTTCAGTCCCGACTCAAGGCGTTTCGCATTTTTCCATAGATGGCGCGTAGGGACACGACATCTCACTCATATGTTCACCGCGAATATAGACGGCTCGGATATCTATCCGCTTAATCTTGAAGACATGAGCTCGCATTATACATGGATAAGCGCGAAACAGATCATTAATTTTTCGAATCGTCATGCCGATGGCTGGCAGTATCATCTTTTTACAGACAAGACAGATAAGATAGAAACAATAGCACAGGATGTCTTCCCTGGCGATGGGCACTGCTCTTACTCCACGGACAGTAAATGGATGCTGACAGACTGCTATCCATCCGCTCCGGATTACCAGAGAAAACTCTTTTTATATAATCTCTCCAGGCGTGACGCCTATGAGATTGGAAGTTTCTATTCCGATCCATCATATCCGACCCCGACGCGCTGCGACCTTCACCCAAACTGGGCGCGGGACAATTCGCAGGTCTGCATCGACTCCATACACGAGGGCGAAAGGCAGGTCTACATAATCGACCTCAATGAAATTGTGGATACAAATTCATAATCTCTTTGCCAAAAAGCGTTTCATGTGCTAAATTCCTGAGCTTTATTTTCTATTAAAATTAACATTGGGAGATTAGCATATGAGCAGCAACAGAGAAAAGATGAAAGAAGAGTTAAAACAATCCTTCAGGAAGCACCTTACAAGAACACTCGCGAAGCGCTTTGATAAGGCCAGCGAACTGGACAGGTATCAAGCTCTCTCACTCAGCATAAGAGACATGATGGTCGAAAAATGGATAGAAACAAAAGACACTTACGATGATGTAGACCATAAATGCGTGCATTATATTTCGCTGGAATTTCTGATGGGCCGCGCGCTCGGTAACGCCATGATAAACCTTGACGTCATGGATATCGCGACCGAAGCGATGGCTGAACTGGGATTCAACATAGAAGAAATCCGCGAACAGGAAGTCGACGCAGGACTCGGTAACGGCGGTCTCGGACGGCTCGCCGCATGTTTCCTCGACTCAATGGCCACACTTGATCTCCCGGCTTTCGGCTACGGAATTCGTTATGACTACGGGATATTCGAGCAGAAGATCGAAGACGGCTATCAGGTGGAAGAACCCGACAACTGGCTCAGAAACGGAAATCCGTGGGAAATAAGACGTCCTGAACTCGCGCGAGTTATCAGCTTCGGCGGCAGAACTGAAAAATGTCCCGAATGCGGAAACAAGTTCAGGCGGCGACTGGTCAATACGGAAGATGTTCTGGCAATGGCATACGATACACCAATCCCTGGCTACAAGACGGACAACGTCAACACGCTCAGGCTCTGGAGCGCTACATCAATGTTCGGCTTCAACCTCTCCAGCTTCAACAAGGGCGACTATATAAACGCCAACCTTGAGAAATCGCTCGTCGAAAACATCACTAAGGTATTGTACCCCAACGATAACAACTTTGAAGGACGCGAACTTCGGCTCAAACAGCAGTATTTCCTTGTTTCGGCATCGATGCAGGACATTTTGGGCAAGATAAAATATTGCGACATGAACGTAAGAAAGTTTGACAAATACTGTGCCGTCCAGCTGAACGACACACATCCCGCACTCTCGGTACC
Organism: Lentisphaerae bacterium GWF2_45_14; assembly: GCA_001804785.1. Classification (GTDB taxonomy): domain Bacteria; phylum Verrucomicrobiota; class Lentisphaeria; order Victivallales; family GWF2-45-14; genus GWF2-45-14. The sequence goes on along the minus strand of MHBG01000005.1, from coordinate 31,666 downwards.
CGAACTCATGAGATTACTCATAGACGAAGAAGGCCTCTCATGGGAAGAGTCTTGGGACATTTGTTGCAAAACATTCAGCTATACCAACCATACGCTAATGTCCGAAGCACTCGAAAAGTGGCCGGTAACGGTCATGGAAAAGCTGCTTCCGCGTATTCTCGAAATCGTCTACGAAATAAACCACCGTTTTATGAGAGACGTGGCAAACCGTTATCCCGGCGACCTCGACAGGCTTGGAAGGTTGTCGATTATCGAAGAATCCCCGGAAAAATCAGTAAGAATGGCCTACATGGCCGTTCTTGTAAGCCATCATGTAAACGGGGTAGCCGCGCTGCATACGGAACTGCTTAAGAACGGGCTATTCAAGGACTTCTACGAGCTTTTCCCGGGGAAATTTATAAATGTGACCAATGGCATTACTCCGAGGCGCTGGCTCCGCAAGGCAAACCCCGGCCTTTCCTCTATAATAACTAAAAAAATTGGAGACGACTGGGTAAAAAATCTTGATGCCCTCAAGGATATAGAAAAGCTGGCGGACAACAAGGCGTTCAGGAAGACATTCAGACAGGTAAAACGCGAGAACAAGGTTGTTCTTTCGAACTACATCATGGAGCAGAACAACGTCAAGGTCGATCCGGACTCGCTTTTCGATGTACAGGTGAAAAGGCTTCATGAATATAAGCGCCAGCTTCTCAACATCATAAATGTGATAGCGATGTATCTGGAACTCAAAGACTCGCCAAATGCCGACTTTACGCCCAGGACTGTGCTTTTCGGCGCGAAAGCCGCCCCCGGCTATTACACCGCCAAGATGATAATAAAGCTTATCAACGCGGTAGGCGAAGTTATCAATTCGGACAAGACCATAGGCGATAAGCTCAAGGTACTCTTTCTTGCGAATTACAGGGTTTCACTTGCGGAAAAAATCATTCCCGCGGCCGACCTTTCGGAGCAAATATCACTGGCTGGAACAGAAGCGTCCGGAACAGGCAATATGAAGTTCGCGCTCAACGGCGCATTGACGGTCGGGACGATGGACGGCGCAAATATCGAAATACACGATGCCGTGGGAGCGGAAAATATTTTCATCTTCGGCATGGGCGTAGACGAGGTCAAACAGCTCAGAGAGCGCGGCTACAATCCGGCCGAGTTCATTGAAAAGGCACCTCGCCTCAAGCAGGCGCTCGAGCTTCTGAAGTACGGTTACTTCAATCAGGAAGAGCCCGATCTTTTCAAACCGATACTGGACAATCTCGTCTATGACCATTTCATGGTCTGCGCAGACTTCGAGTCTTATCACAATGCCCAGAGGGAAATAAGCCGCGTATTCACGTTGAAGGACGAGTGGGACAAGCGCGCCATAATCAATGTCGCCAACATGGGAATGTTCTCAAGCGACAGAAGCATAAGCGAATACGCAGAAAAGATATGGAATCTCATGCCTGTGCACGTAAAGAGAAGCAAATAATTACGGACAACCCCAATGGCAAAAAACAAGGTTATATATCTGAGCGGGCCGATTATGGATGAACATCTCGGCGAAGCGCGTGCCTGGCGCGAAAAAGCAAAGGAGCTTCTTCGCGGAGAATTCAAACTTCTTGATCCGATGAGGAGAAAGTTCGAAGACCATCAGGTCGACAGTTCGAATGAAATTGTCGAGTTCGACCTGCAGGACATACGCGATGCGGATATAATACTCGTGAACTATAACAAGCCCAGTATCGGAACGAGCATGGAGGTATTCTATGCCGCGCACAATCTGGGCAAGTTCGTAGTGGCCTTTTCGCCCTTTGAATTCAAAGACTGCAGTCCCTGGATGGTGAGATATTGCACCAAGATACTGCCGTCGCTGGAAAGTTCGTGCTCTTATATCATCAATCATTTCAGCAGCGATATAGACCGCTACGAATAGGAGTCGCCCAAATGGAACTGAAGAAAAGCCTGAGTGTCGTTGACTTATTTTGTCTTACATCGGGTGCTATGATCAGCTCCGGGATATTCATCCTGCCGGGTATGGCATTCAGCCACGTAGGGCCGGCGGTGATACTGTCCTATATTCTGGCAGGGGTATTCGGACTTGTTGGAATACTCAGCGTAATAGAGATAATAACCGCGATGCCGAAAGCGGGCGGGGACTATTATTTCATAACAAGGACTCTCGGGCCTCTCGCGGGAACAGTCTCGGGACTTCTGAGCTGGCTTGCAGTCGTGCTGAAAACATCCTTTGCCATATTCGGGATGGGCGAGGTAATATGCATGCTGGCGGGCTGGGACTCGTTTATGGGAATCGATGCGGTATTCACGTGTTCGGTTCTGATAACGATCATCTTCACGGTGCTCAATTTTTTCGGGGTAAAGGAGGCGGCATTTTTTCAGATCGTCCTTGTGGTGTTCCTGTTCATCATAATGGCGGGATTCGTTGCGGTCGGGCTGCCAAGCGTCGGCCTTTCCAAGTTCGAACCTTTCGTATTCAAGACGGGCGCAAATGAGGGAATATTGTGGACGGCCGGCTTTGTATTCATATCCTTCGGGGGACTGCTCAAAATAACAAGCGTATCAGAAGAGGTTAAAAATCCCAAGCGCAACATACCGGCAGGTCTTATCCTTTCGATAATAGTAGTCACTGTAATATACGGATTCATGCTCTTTGTCACGATAGGCGTAATGGATCCGGAAAAGCTTAAAGGCTCGATGACTCCGATCGCCGATGCCGCGACGGTCTTTTTCGGCACCCCCGGTTTCTGGGCGATATCCATCGCCGCGATGCTAGCGTTCATAACGACGGCGAACGCGGGAATAATGGCCGCGTCGCGTTATCCGATGGCCTTGAGCAGGGACGAACTTGCGCCGGCCGTGCTGGGCGGAGTCAGCAAGAAATTCGATACGCCGATAGTCGCGATCATCATAACCGGAATACTGATTATAATATCACTTTCGATGAGGCTCGAGATGCTGGTAAAGACGGCCTCGACCGTTATACTGCTTTCATACATAATATCAAACCTCTGCGTGATCATTCTTCGCGAAAGCAAAATAGTAACCTACCACCCGTCATTCACGGCGCCTTTTTATCCGTTTACGCAGATAGTGAGCGTCGTGGTTTTTCTCTATCTCATCATCAGCATGGGGCGCGAAACGATACTCATAAGTCTCGGGCTGATAGGGCTTAGCGTAGTTTTCTATTACATTTACGGGCGCAAGGTCAATACCGAATACGCGCTTCTGCACCTTCTCGAAAGGATAACGAACAGGAAGCTGACCAGCAACAATCTCGAAAAAGAGCTTATTGAAGTCATACACCAGCGCGACAATATCGTGAAAGACGAGTTCGACCACATAATCGAAAAGGCCTCATTCTACGATATCGAGAAAAGCATCTCGCGGAACGACCTCTTCAAGGATATCTCGGAAAAATTCTCGCAGGATATCGCTCTCAAGCCCGAAGAGCTTTACAGGCTTCTTACCGAAAGAGAGGAAGACAGCAGCACCGCCATTTCGCCGTTCGTGGCGATCCCGCATATCATAGCGGAAGGCAGCGGCATTTTCAAGATACTTGTCGTAAGGTGCCGCAACGGAGCCTGTTTCTCCGAAACGAACAACGACGTGAAGGCTATATTCTTCATCATCGGCTCCAGGGATACGCGCAACTTCCACCTGAAAACACTGGGCAGCATCGCGCAGATCACATACGACAGCCACTTTGAAAGACGCTGGGAAGAAGCAAAAAATGAAGATGATCTGAGGACACTGTTGCTCCTTGGAGCGCGAAAACGCCATAACTAAAGAAATCTTTCTATGATTTTCACTCTCATATTTATATCAGGTGGCGCGGCGGGCGCTCTCGCGGCCTATATTTTTATAAGATTGAGGGTCAAAGACGAGCTGGAAGCCTTATCCCTGCGCTTCCAATCGGAAATATCCGTCGCCAACGAACGGCTCAGGGAAAAAACGGAATCGGCCTCGGAACTCAAATCAAGGATTTCAGGGCTCGAGTCGGAAAAAGACCAGCTCACCAGCCAAATCACAGGTCTGACCGCCAGGGCCGCGGAGCTGGAAACAGCATTGAACAGTGAGAAAAACTTCAGCACCGAAAAATTGAAGATGACCGAGGCGTCAAAGGAAAAACTTTCAGAGCTTTTCAAGAATCTCGCAAACGATATATTCGAGGAGAAAAATAAGAAATTCTCGGAGATCAGCAAAACCAACATCGAAAACGTACTCAACCCGCTCGGCGAAAAAATAAAATCCTTTGAGAAAAAAGTTGAGGAAACCAACGAGAAAAATATAAAGGAACGTGCCGCGCTTATCGAAAAAATAAGTCAGCTTCATGAACTTAACAAGCAACTCAGCCGTGACGCGGAAAATCTCAGCGGCGCGCTGCGCGGCAATGTAAAGTCTCAAGGGAACTGGGGCGAAATGATACTGGAAACTATACTTCAGTCGTCAGGACTTCGCGAAGGATATGAATACGAGACCCAGAAATCACTGAATGCCGAAGACGGCTCAAGATTCATGCCGGATATCATCGTTAAGCTTCCGGAGAACAGGTGTGTCGTAATCGACTCCAAGGTCTCACTCAACGCCTATGAAAAATTCTGCACCTCGGAAATCCAGGAGAATAAGGACAAGGCACTCAAGGCGCACATAGCCTCCATAAGAAGCCACGTTGCGGGACTGAGTTCAAAGGATTACAGTTCGCTCAAGGCTCTCAACACTCTGGACTTCGTTCTGATGTTCGTCCCCATCGAGTCTGCCTTCGCCGCGGCGGTCTCGGCGGAAAAAGAAATTTTCACAGAGGCTATTCGGAAAAATATTATCATAGTGACCCCGTCAACCCTGCTCGCCACTCTCAGGACAATTGCCCATATATGGCGTCAGGAGTACCAGAACAAGAACGCGTCCGAAATAGCGAGACGAGCAGGCGATATGTTCGATAAATTCTGTGCCTTCATTGAAGACCTTGAGTCCGTGGGAAAAAGCATAGATCAGGCACATTCAAAATATGAAGAGGCTTCAAAAAAACTGAGGAGCGGACGCGGCAACCTCATTAAAACTGCTGATGACATACGAAAGCTTGGACTCAAAGTCAGAAAAGAAATCCCCGGGGAGATGCTTGACGACGCTTCTTCCGAGGCTAGCCTTCCCGCCTGCGAAATAGAAATTCCAAAAGAGGAAAACGTATAAAATGAAACTCAGGATAAGACATAAAATACTGGCGGCATTACTTTTGCTTTCAGTCATTATTTTCATAGTGCTGGGACTGCTCAACCTCTTCTATATGAACAAACTGGGTCTCTTTGCGCTTGAGGCATCTTCACGATTGGGAAATTCCGCCGTGGCCGACAGTAAGAAGGTCTTGGTTGCGAGGGCTGAAAAAGAAATCATCGATCTGGCAAAGGATCAGGCAGTAATAACCAACATGAATCTGCTCCGAATAACTTCTTCGATTTTAGCGGCGACCAGACTCTATGCGGAATTGACGAGCCACAACTCCGTTTTTGAGGATGTGATATGGCATCAGATATCGCGAAACAAACCCGATGACGGAATGGCATTTTCATACTATTCACTGGCGCCCGGAGTGAAGGAGGAATCCATCATGCCTGAAATGAAAAGCGTATCCCGAATGAATAATGTCTTTAAGTTTATCTGCGCAAACAACTCATCCATACAAAACATCTATATAGCCACGACCTCGGGCATATTCTTCGTCTACCCCTGGTCTGCCGCGCCGGGCGGATTCGATGCAAGGAAACGAAAATGGTTTCTGAATACAATTCAATCCGACGGGATGGTCTGGACGGGCCCCTACGCCTCGGCGTCAAACAACAAGCTCGTCCTCACATGCAGCAAGGCAGTCCCCGGCCTTGACGGAAAAGCCATCGCTGCGATAGGAATAGACATTAATATTGAGGTCATATATAACGAATTCATAACCAACCAGATCGAAAGGAACGGACATGCCTTCCTGATTGACGAGAAAGGAAACGCGATTGCAAAAGAAAACTTCAATGACGTGTTCCTCGACTGGAAAGATGAATTCAACTCCATAAATATACTTAACTCTAAAAATCCAGACATACGCAGGCTGGGAACGGAAATGATTGCCGGACATTCGGGAATAATGAAGTGTGATCTGCAGGACAAAGGAACCTACTATACCGCCTACGCGCCCGTAAACATCGCAAATTGGAGTATCGGAATAGGCATACCGGAAGAGGACATCCTGAGCTCCACATCCAAAATGGAACAGGAGATATCAGGGGAATCGACAAAAAGCAGTTATTTCATAGCTGATAAGATTACGGAAAGCAAGTATCTCTATATGCTAATCTGCGTGGCAATAATTCCTTTTATAATATGGGCCGGGCTCATGGTCTCAGGCAGGATTACCGAACCTGTGAGAACCCTCGAGGCGGGAGCCGCAAGAATAGGCGGAGGAGACCTCAATTACAAAATATCAGTACACACCGGAGACGAGATAGAAGAACTGGCCGACACGTTCAACAAGATGAGCGACAACCTAAAAATCTACATCAAAAACCTTCAGCAGGTTACCGCCGCCCGGGAAAGAATGGCCGAGGAACTTAAGGTAGCCAGCGATATACAGACCTCAATGCTTCCACGGATATTCCCGCCCTTCCCCGATATAAAACAAATCGACATCAATGCCATGATGATACCGGCAAAAGAAGTTGGCGGCGATTTTTACGATTTCTGCTTCATAGATCCAGCCAAAACGAAGCTCTTTTTCTGTATCGGCGATGTTTCTGGAAAGGGAATTCCCGCGGCGCTCTTCATGGTCATGGTAAAAACACTGCTTAAGGCATCAGCGCTGAGCGGGATGTCGCCATCCGAGATATTGAGAACCGTCAATAACGCGATAGAACAGGACAACGACAGCTGCATGTTTGCCACAGTGCTCTGTGGAATAATAGATCTGCAAACCGGATTGATACGCATGAGCAACGCAGGACATAATCCGCCGATTGCCGGAAGGGTTCCAGACGGTCTCAGCTATCTTTCGATCCCGCCCGGCATAGTTCTTGGACCGCTGCTCGCAGGAGAAAAAAGCTTTTCCGAATTTGATCTGAAACTTTCGCCCGGCTCCATTATATTCCTTTATACCGATGGAATAACGGAGGCGATGAACCCGCTCAATGAAATGTTCACAACAGGAAGACTTATCGCCGAACTTACGAAGGCTCCCGAATATTCAAGTACGGCCGAGCTCATAAACATGGTAAAAGTCTCGACAAATCTTCATGCAGGCGGCGAAGACCAGTTTGACGATATGACAATTCTGGCAATAAGGTTTAACGGCTGAAGGTTACAGAAGTTTATATACCGAAGAGGCCAGCTTTAACGCGCCCACCGCGGCAAGGAATTGTACGACTTTCTCAAATGATTTTTGAGGGATTTTGTTAAGAAGGAAAATCCCGGCGACGGCCCCCGCAAGAATAATAGGAATCAGCATGAAGTCACACGAAAGAGTTGAGGAGGATATTCTGCCGTCAACCATAAAAAGCGGGAGCTTCAGCCAGTTGAGGATGAGAAAATACCAAGCGCCGGTACCGATGAATTCATTTTTCGGAAGCTTCATGGAAAGAAGATATATTGCCATTACCGGACCCGCCGCGTTGGCAAGCTGTGTCGTGAGTCCCGCAAAAAATCCCATCGCCGCCGAAAATGCCCAGTGATGAGGGAGCTTCTCGAAAAAGGCATTTGAACTTCGGGTCCTCCAGAAATTAAGGGCGAGCATTGTAAGCACAATGAAACCGATGCCCGGCTGGAGAAGAGTGTCCGAAACAAAAGGCATAATCAATGACGCAGCAACTATTCCGGCAAGCGCCCAGGGGATCAGCCGTAAAACGAGTTTCCAGTTCCCATGCCGTCTGTAGTAGAAAACAGCCGCGATATCCGCAAAGGCCAACATTGGAAGAAGAAGGCCAGTAGACATTTTCGCGGGAAAAGTAAGCGCCATTAAAGGAACACAGAGTATTCCCATCCCGGGGACGCCAGTTTTGCTTATTCCGGTAAGAAGGGCACAAAGAGCCAAGACTGCCCATTGCATAGATGAAATAGTTTCGATTCCCATGATTCTCCGGCAACTTAGCTGGATTTAGATGTAGTGGATTATTATATTGCCGTATAATTTTAAATCAACGCTGAAAGTCTATGAAAATTGCAGTCTGCATAAAACAGGTGCCTGAAAGCGGCTCCGTCGCAATAGACCCTGAAACAAAAACGATTGTCAGAAGCAGCGCCGATGCTGTTATGAATCCGCTTGACGAGTTTCCGCTGGAGGCCGCATTGAGAATAAAAGATAGCTGCGGCGCGCAAGTGAGCGTATTTACAATGGGTCCGCCTCGCTCTTCCGAGGTACTCGCCAGAGCAATGGCGGCAGGAGCCGATAACGTTATTCTTCTCAGCGATAGGCATTTCGCCGGAAGCGACACGTGGACGACATCGCTTATTCTCTCGACGGCTTTGAGGAAAAAAGGGCCCTTTGATCTTATAATATGCGGAAAACAGGCGATAGACGGCGACACCGGCCAGGTAGGTCCTGAAGTCGCTGAACACCTAGGAGTTCCAATGGCCGCGAACGTCTGTCACTTTGAAGTTATACACCGCCCGTCCGCAGGACTCAGGGTAAGAAGACTTTTCGAAAACTCCACCGATGAAACTGAAATCCTCTTCCCTGCCCTGGTGACCGTACTGAAGGAGGCCTGCGAGCCGCGTTTCGGTACACTTGGAGGGCGCCTCCGCTTTTTCGAGGAAGGAATTGAAGAACTCAACGCCTCAGAGCTCGGTCTTTCTTCTGAAAATATCGGACTCAGAGGCTCTCCCACGAGGGTTATTAAGACTTCAGCCCCCGAAATCTCCAGAAAAACACGTATCCTCGTAGGGACGATGCAGGAAAAGGCTCGCGAATTGGCTGAAATAATCAAAGAGCGTTTGAAAAAGACTCTTCGTTAAACCGCCAGAATGAATGTCTTTTGCCGATAGAGTCAGAGCTACGCATGAAATTTAACTATTGCCTGCACGTTGATTTTTTTAGACATAAAACATCGAATCTCAGTTAATGATCCCTATTAGGGGACGCTCTTTAAATCTGGACTTTGACTTTGACTCCGGCATCTTTTTCTAAAAATCTTATAAATATTCAAGGAAAATTGTTTACGGGGGTTTGAAAAACGAAAGAAAGAAGATATTTTTAGTGTTCCCTTGCAGTCTGTAATCCCGATCCAGACAAGCAAAGGTAAATCGGTCACAAAAATTAAAAACAGAACAACAGAGATATTGCGAAATGAAAACATATCTTGCGAAACCGGGTGAAATCGAACGCAAATATATTCTTTTTGACGCGGCCGGAGTTCCACTCGGCAGGCTGGCGGTAAGAATAGCAGATGCCCTCCGCGGAAAAGACCTTCCAACTTATACGCCGCATATTGACGCGGGCAGATTCGTTGTAATAATCAATGCCGAAAAAGTGGCTCTCTCAGGCACAAAAGAAAAGAATAAGATCTATGAATCATATTCAGGGTACAGAAGCGGCCATAAGCTGCGTACAGCGGAACAGATCCGCGAGTCAAAGCCAGAGCGCATGGTAAAAGAGGCGGTATGGGGAATGCTTCCGAAGGGTCGTCTCGGCAGGGCTGTATTCAGGAAGCTCAAAGTATATGCCGGCGGAGAACACCCGCACGCTGCCCAGAAACCTGAGAAACTTGAAATTTAAGGAGTTAAGTTGAAATGACTATCAATTCCGACTGCATAAAAGCAACGGGCAGGAGAAAATCCGCTTCCGCAAGCGTGAGGCTTCAGCCAGGATCAGGAAAAATCACAGTAAACGACATGGATGTTAAGAAGTATTTCCCCGTGGAAGCGCTCCGCGGATACATCTTCCAGCCTCTTGCAGTGACAAATTCTACCGACAGATTCGACATTTCAGCCTCTATTAAGGGCGGCGGCACAAACGGACAGGCCGGCGCGCTAAGGCATGGAATCGCCAGATCTCTTGTAAAGCAGGACGAGTCATTGCGCGCTGTTCTTAAAAGCAGCGGAATGCTTACTCGCGATCCGAGAGAAAAGGAAAGAAAGAAGCCCGGTCAGCCCGGAGCTCGCAAACGTTTCCAGTTCTCGAAACGCTAATCTTCTACGGCAGAGCGTATTATGTCAAAGGTGCGAGTCGCGGTTGTTGGTGCCTCGGGTTATTCCGGCGAGGAGCTTCTTCGTCTTCTTTTCCGCCACAAAAGTTGCGATGTAAAGATAATTACGTCGCGTCAGTATGCGGACAAGCCGATAGGGGAGGTTTTTCCCCGCTTTATGGAGCAGAAAATAAAGTTTTCTGCTCCTGATGCCGGAAAAATAGCAGCCGAGTGCGATGTCGCCTTTTTGGCGCTCCCGCATGGACTCGCCTCCGAATTTGCGCTACCACTCCTGAACTCCGGCGTAAAGGTAATAGATATCAGCGCCGATTTCAGGATAAAAAGTCCGGAGAAATACAAGCAATATTATAAGGAAGATCATCCGGCACCTGAGCTCCTCAGTACTGCGGTCTACGGTCTTCCTGAATGCTACAGGCACGCCATAAAAACAGCCGATCTCATCGCGTGTCCCGGCTGTTATCCCACAAGTATCATAATGCCGAGCGCGCCGCTGCTAGCGTCGGGTTTAGTATCCCATGAGGAAATCATTGCCTCCAGCATGAGCGGAGTCTCAGGCGCGGGCCGCAAAGTTGACCTTGCCTATATTTTCCCGGAATGCAACGAAAGCGTAAGGTCTTACGCAATAAAGGGCCACCGGCATCTTCCCGAGATAGAGCAGGAGCTTGCGTTCGCCGCAGGCAGAGATGAGATAAAGATGAATTTCGTGCCGCATCTTGTCCCTGTAAACCGCGGCATAAATTCGACCATTTTTTTCAAGACGGCTTCCGGCTGCACTCAGGAAAAGGTGGCAGAGGTTTATCAGAAAGCCTATGATAATGAATTTTTCGCAAGAGTGCTTCCCCATGGCAAACTTCCCGACACTAAAAATGTAACGATGACAAACTTCTGTGAAATGGGCTTCGTGCTGGATGATCACACAGGCAGGCTTATCGTGGCAAGCGCCATCGACAATCTGACGAAGGGCGCTTCCGGTCAGGCCGTACAATGCATGAATATCCGATTCGGCATAGACGAAAAAGAAGGGCTTCTCTGAGTAAAATACTTCTCAGCACCATTCTTTTTTTTAGATTCTGAGATATTACTTTCTCCCAAGCGTGCTATTGTATCAATAATTTAACGGACATGTTTATTTATGAATTTCGCTCTATACATAATTGCATTTTCTTCCTTATTTTTCCTGGCGGCAGGGATATTCATCTTTCTGCATGCTCTGAAATTGCGGTCCAAGCTCCGTGAAATCAGCGAATCAACCTTGAAATCAGAGCAGGAACTCAAGGAAAAAAATGAAAAAATATCCGTACTCAACGAAAAAATTGAGGTCATGGATAAGGAAATAAGAGAGATCAAGAGAACATCTGAAAAACACTTGAAGCAGATTGAAGGTTTGAAAAGCGAGATTAATCCTAACTCGTTTGACGGGCGTTTCCCCATCTGCTCCCAGTGCAAAGACATCCGCAATGCCGAGGGCTACTGGTACCCCATAGAGGAATATATACAGAACCTTTCCGATACGGACTTTTCGCACAGTCTCTGTCCAAAATGCGCCCAGCAGCTCTACCCCGACATGTTCAAGGACGGCGCCAAGCCACACACACTCACTTGGAAATAGTTCGGGAATGCTCCTCCTTTACGAAATAGAGGAGGCCAGCCCCCACGAGGAAAAGAATCGATAAACTCAGTATTCCGTACTTCGATTCGCCGGTAATCCATATCGCCATCGACATTATAAACGGGCCCGCAATCGCCGCAAACTTGCCAAAGATATTGTAGAATCCGAAGAATTCGCCGGACTTTTCTTTCGGAATTATCCGCCCGAAAAGCGAACGGCTCAGCGACTGAATTCCCCCCTGCGACGTGGCTATCAGAAAGGCCAGCAGCCAGAATACCCACGACTTGACCCTGATATCCGGTATCTGCGGCAGAAAAAAGCCCAGCAGTACCGTGAGAAGATATATAGTAATGGCTATGAAAATAAGTTTTTTAGCTCCGAAGAATTCAGACATTTTCCCGTACGCCAGCGCAAAGGGAAAGGCCAATATCTGAATAAAAAGAACCGCCAGTAGAAGCTCGCCCGTTCCCAGCCCGGCATCTTTTCCGTATGGAACTGCCATTCTAATTATCGTATCGACCCCGTCGATGTAGAAAAAATAGGCAGCCATGAAGATAAACGCGTTTTTGTTTTTCCCTATCTCTTTGGATATGGAAATCAACCTGAGAAAAGAATGGGTAATATATCTTTTTCTCTTTTTCAGGAAATACTTCTGCTTTACATTTCTCAGGAGAGGCAGCGAGAAAAGAAGCCACCACGCGGCGGTTATGACGAAGGCCGTCTTCACAGCCTCTGCCTGGAGACCCAACTTCTCCCCCGCGAAGAGAAGCCCAATCACAAGAACAAAGGGGATAACACTGCCAATGTAGCCCCATGCATAACCGAGAGCGGATACCCTGTCCATGTCTTTACCCTGCGCGACATCTGGAAGAAGTGAGTCGTAAAATATATTTGCCGCGGAATATCCAATCATGCTTACGGCGTATATGATTAGGGCAGTGAGCCACGAACTCTTCGTTATCAGAGTAAGCAGAAGCGTTGAAAATGTACCAGCCAGAATGAAAAACTTGAGAAATCTGAGCTTGTTCCCATTATAGTCCGAAAGCGTCCCCAGTATCGGTGCCGCAAGCGCAAGGACAAGTGAGGCGGCACTGTTAGCGAACCCCCATTGGGCCGTCGACGCACTGTCAGACATTCCCACGGCGGCATAACTCTTATAAAAAACTGGCATCAGAGCGGTTGTTACGATGAGAATATATGCTGAGTTTCCGACATCGTAGAGTATCCAGCTTTTTTGTTCCCTGTTCATACTTTACCTTTTGAGCCTGTATTCGCTTGGGGATTTGCCAACGGCTTTCCTGAATATCCGTGTAAAGTAGGACGAGTTTTCGTAACCAAGTTCCGTAAGTATTTCCTTACAGCTCAGCGGGCTTGATTTAAGAAGCTCACATGCCATTTTTATCTTCTCATTTTTTACGTATTCGACTGGACTCATTCCAGTCTCTTTTTTGAATGTTCGGGAAAGATGTTCCTGAGATATTTTCAAAAAATCCGCCGCATCCTTCAAGGTAAAGGAGTCTCCGAGATGCTCATGAATATATTTTTTCACGCGCCTTGCGATGCTGGTTGACGGACTCTCATGGACATTTTCCTGGGCAGACGCAAGAAGCTCCGCAAATATACCGCTTATAAGATTCAGGCATTCACCGGACGACATCTCAATCATCGTCCCGTCGAATCGGCTGAAACTCCTGAGATTCGCAATCATGGGATTTTCTGGAGCAAGATGATAGACGTGTCCGAAACGTGAACACATTTCCATTGTCATGTCCATTGCATTGTAGAATGTTATGAAGATAAAGCGCCACGGCTTCCGTGAATTTTCCGGGTAATAATATATTGTTTCAGGATCATCTATTTGCCAAAGAAAGCCTTTTCCTGGACCTATTTCGTATTCCCCCCCGGAGTCCTGAAATATCCCGGAGCCGTCAAGAGTGTACTGAAAACCGCAGCGCCTATTCCCGTCATTTCTCAATCTGCCTTCAAAGTAGTAATCGCACGTAGTTATGGACTGCGCGGCTATGCCGAGAGGATATGGAAATGCCGTCAGCGGATGGACGCAGTTTACAGGCGTATTCCAAACGTATGGCAGCGTGATAGGTTTCTTTTCCATGTGCGTTCCTGGTATGCGGATGATAAAATCGCGCATGTCTATTCAAGGTCAAGCCTCTTGGGAGCCATAATATTTCAGAACCGAAAACGACCTCTACTGCCTGAACGATGGAAGACCTCTGACCTCACGCTCCCTTATCGGAGAACCGTTCGGATTTATGAGGCGGCATGTAAGGAATATAAGAAGGTTGGCCTTTTCACTGTATTGCGACTTGCTCTGAAATGCCCTGCCGACAATGGGAATATCCCCTAGTACCGGTATTTTATCATCATAGGAATTAACCCTGTCCTTTATTATACCACCGAGGACAATCGTCTCTCCGTCGTAGATGGTGACTGAGGTCTGTACTGTCCTGGATTCTATAATAGGCATCGTAAGGGTATTTGTATAGTTATCACCACTGACTGTAACCTGATAACTGTAGTCGGTATCGCCTACATACGATTTAACAACGGGGTTCATCTCAAGGGTTATAGTATACCTGTCAGCGTCAACTTGGGGTGTTACCTTCAAAACTATACCCAATTCGGTCGTTTCGCCGAATTCCGGGACCGAAGATGTAAAAACACCAGCCCCGAGACCGCCATTGGCCCCTGTTGTCTGGGCAAGCGTGGCCTCGGTCCAAGATTCGGGATAATAAACTTCTGTTACCATTCTTATGGTCGCTTCCTCACCGTTCATCGTCGTAACCCTAGGCGTAGAAAGAACGTCCGCACTGTCGCACTGGTCGAGCGCGTTTACAATGACTTGAAATGCCCGGTTGCGATCATCCGCATATACCATATTGAACATTTGGTCAGGACGAGAACCTGCAGTAATATCCCCTATGCCGTCATTATTCACGCCCCGCATTGTTCTATCGTTTACATCATAAGTAGTTGAATTCGGGCCTATTTTGGTTATTGGCGAAGGACTGCCATCAACCATCGGACCAAGTGGATTACTCAAATTGTCAAAAGGATGACCCATATCAGCTACATCGATGGTCCCGGATCTTGAATAATAGTATTCAAATCCGAGTTCTTCGAGGTCGTTCTGGGCTATTTCCACGAACTTTGTCTGGATAAGAACCTGGGGGTCAACAGCGTTGAGTTCGTTATAAATAATCTCCTCGACCTTCTTGAGGTTGTCAGGGGTATTGGTCGCGATAAGGCGGCTTATCTTGCTGTCATACACGATTCTCGCGCCTGCGGGAAAGAGAATACCTCTATTTTCAAAGTGCTTTCTTACGGCCTCATTGTCATCGCCTATCTTGTCAATGGCTTCCTGGTCAAGGGGATATATTTTTGTTTCCACGTCCTCAAGGGGAACATCATTTGAGGCGATAACCACGGCGTATCTTTCCACGCGGTATTTTACATTTGCAAGCTTGCATATATAATTTATCGCGGCTCCGAGTTCAATATTTTCAACGGCGAGAGTAACTGTCGGGACATCACCAGCAGACATGTTCTCAGTACTGGTGCCGTCGCTTTCTCCTCCGCTGTCTGTGTCCGCACTGTCTTTTTCCTCCGTGTCCGCGTCATCTTTTTCTCCTTCGGTGCTGTTGTCGCCCCACTCGTCCACGGCCGCATCCGGCGCCGCTTCAGCTGGCTTCTTAGTTGAAAGCCGAAGAAATATGTTCACTCCTGTTTTTTCGGGATCCAGCTGTTTGCTTCTCTGTTTGAGATATTTCACAACTGTCGGAAGGGTTACATCTTCAAAAACAATACGATCGATGACAATATTTTTGAGCTTCTGCTGTATCTTATCAGAAGTACTCTCCTTGTCCACCGGAGTTATGACCGACTCTGTTGCGCCGGTGAGTGTTCTTGGTAAAATTGGGGAAACCATTTTCCATTCATCTTCGTCAATTCGCTCGGCTCTGGTTGTCTGGGTGCGTGCTTCACCCGTCGCCAGGAGTTTCAGGTTGGTCTTTCTCAAACTGTCAATGGCTGTCATATTATAAGGATTAATCACGAGGACTTCTTCAAAAATATCCCTAGCCCTGTCATACTGCCTGTCCTTATAAAAGGTCATGCCTTTTTTAAGGAGAAGGTCCATTTTATATTCTCTCTCTTTTTTATCAGGGTCCAGAGTGTCTTCGTCGATTTCGCTTTTATAAGCCGTGCCTTTTTTCATTTTTTCGAGGCGCTGAAGCATTTCCTCCATTTTCTTTCTGCATGGCGGATAAACTTTTATCGCCTCGCTGCAATTGGCTATAGCCATATCGAAATCTTCGGCCTTCATATTTTTTTCAGCTTGACGGGCAATCGACTCCGCCCAGTAGAAGTAGGACCTCGCTATCGCCTTGTCGGTCGACTCTATTTTTGCCTTTATATACTCGCTTGTATCACTGCACTTACGGAGATTTTCGAGAGCTTTCAGAAAAGAATCGACAGCCTTTTGGAAATCATTCTTCTGAAATGCGTCATTTCCTTCCCTGAAGAAATTGTCCGCGCTTATCTCATATTCTTCACGGAGGACGATATCCTTGCCGACTTCCTCGGCATATTGGTTTTTCACCGCCGGCTGCTGCGAAGGATTAGTGTCGCCATCTGCGGAATGACAGGGAAGGGAAAACGCATAGAAAAAGGCCGCCGCCGTAACAAATTTGAAATATATGGTTTTTATCATCTAATCCTCCGTGAATTGGGGTTCGTTGTAATAGCTGCTGAATTTACCATCATCTATTGAACTCCGGCAAACCTCTCAGCACATTTCTGCGGACAGGCACGCCATCATTATTCATGAGTCTGCACGTCATAAAAATCATCAGATTCGTTTTTATTTTCCGGTCCATAATGCTCTGGAAGAGTCTTCCCGCAATTGGAATATCCCCAAGGCCGGGATACTTGTCCTGTCTAGATGAGTTAGTGCTGGTCAGCATACCGCCGAGAACTACAGTTTCGCCGTCAAATACTTTTATTTTGGCTACGAGGTCACGCTTTGAAAGTTCAGGCATTCTTATTACCTGGGGAGGGACAATTTCAACACCCCCGACCACTACGTCAATCGGATACTCTGTCCATTGAACAAACGCGATAACCTGCGGATTAAGCTCAAGCATGATTGTGTAGTTGTTGGAAAACACGGTCGGAGTAACTTCAAACCTTATACCCACATCGGTAGTCTCTCCAAACGCGGGATAGGCAGGAGTATAGGAAATAGCGGAGTTTGTTATGGATATCTCAGGTTCATTCCAGGATTCGGGGAAATAATATTCCCTTACCATTCGAATAGTCGCAGTAGTCCCGCTTGACGCTATCACCTTCGGAGATGAAAGTGTATCCACACGTCCGCTCCGATCCAATGCGTAAACAGATACGTAAAGATTGAACTGATTATCGCCGCCCGAATTGGGAATCAGCGCTAGGTTATTTATGACTCTGTCCTGGGCATTGGCCGCTCTGTCTGTATTATTAAGATTGGTGCCCGCCACGTTTCTAACAAGCTTATTGGTCTCATTAATTCCGAAAGCCTGCTGTGCAGGGCTATCGGATTCATATGAATATCCCACACCTTGACCGCTGAATATCCAGTCAAAGCCTAGTTCTTCCAGGTCGGTCTGCTGAATCTCAAGGAACTTGGCTTCTATAAGCACCATGGGTTTCTGTATATCAAGCTCACGGAGCAGAAACTCAAGTTTGCGAAGATTCTCGAGCGAGTTCTTGACAATAAGTTTTCCCGATCTTCTTTCATACGCGACAGTCGAGCCCTCCGAGAATGGAACACCCCTGTCCATAAAATATTTTTTCAACGCGTCAGAAGTGGCTGCTGCTGCCGGCTTGGTAGAAGTTGTGTCGACCGCTGTTATGTCAACACTGGCCACGGCAGTGTCGGCAGTGTCGCCGCCATCATCTTTGCCGCCGGAACCGCCCGTGATAATATTTGATATAAGCTCGGCTCTCACCTTAAAGAACTTTGTTTCCATCTCGTCAATATCCGCATCGCCGATAAGTACAGCCTGCTCTTCCACTCTGTACTTGAGTCCCGTCCCCTGACAGAGATACCGAAGGACCTCGGACATCGGAATTTGGTCAAAACTCATGGTGACCCTCGGATCAGACTTGGCCATCTCCTCTGAGAGGCGGAGGATAAGGCTTACGCCAACACCGTCCGGATCAAGCTGTTTGCTTCTCTGCTTAAGGTGAGTGATAACTGAGGTTATGGATGCCTCATCGAAATCGATCTGGTCAAAAACTATTTTATTGAGCTTATCAAAAATACCGACTTTGGAGCCTTCGGCTTCCTTAGGTCCTTCACCTTTCGGTTTTATCGCTTCTGTCGGAAGCACGGCCTCATTCCACTTCCATTCCACTTCATACATTCTTTCAAGTATCTCGTTCTCACGCCTCTGATTGCCTACACTAAACTCCCGCCTATAGAGCTTATCCAGCAAAAAAGTCGCATCCACGTTGTAAGGATCTTTCAGCAACGCCCTTTCAATACTTACCCTAGCCTTGTCATATTCCTTATTTTTATATAGTACCCTAGCTTCCTGAATGAGGACATTTACGTCCTCCTTTCTTTCGCTGTTGTCGGGGTCTAGCGCGACAAGAGCTGTCTTGTCTTTGAAATCGTCAGATTTTTTGAAGCGGCCTGCCATATCTATTAGGTTCTTGGCCGCCGCCTCTTGGTCGGGATTTATCTTGGATAGAGATTTTGCCATGGAAATAGCCTCGTCATACCTTTTTTCCCTGATGGCCATTCTTGCATCCACCATAAGCGCGGAAGCCCAGCGCCTTTTGAGCGTTTCGTTAAACTCATTGAGCTTCTGTCTTTTGAGTTCCGCATATGGGCCGCTCAAGTTATCGAGTTTCGCCCTGGCAGCGACACATTTTCTGCTGGCCTCAAAAAATTTATTTTGCACCATAAATGACTGGGCTTCGTCCATTAGCTTGGAAACGTCATCAACAACAGCCTTTCTCGAAGCCTGCTCGGACTGCACCACGTCTTTCATCGCGGCAGACTCATCAGCCGCAGTCATAGAAAATGCAACAAATAGGCAGACAAATGCAGTTAATATCAGTTTTCGCGTCTCCTGCAGGACTCTTAAAATAGAGACAAAGCTGTTCATATTATATTTTCCTCATGTGTTCAATATTTGAATTTAAACTTTAGCGGAGCTTTCTACCTCTTGGATTGATCCCGGGTGCCGCTGGTGGCATACGCATAGGATCCTCGTCAATAATTTCGTGTTTCTTTTTTATGGAAGATACGGGTGGTAGATTCATCTTCTCTCTCGTAATGGAGAACGTCGTATTGCCGGGAAGAGCTACCACAGTTACCTCTTCCGTCTTCGGATCGGCATTTACAATCTTGTAGTTCTCAAATCCCTGCTCTTCGCTTCCTATTGTAAACTCATCGCCGACAGATAGCGTATATTTCTTTTCGGTCAGGACATCCTGAAGCAAGGCCCTCATCCTGGGGGCGAAGACGGACTCGCCGACTTCCGCCTTTATAATGTCTTTTGAATCATTATCCTGAAGGACGACGATAGATGAATCTTTTTCCGTCCACGAGTTGAGGGACTTGACGAACACCTTGTCCTTTTTATCCACGACGTCTGTTATTGTATAATTTCTTCCGCCGATATTGAGAACTTCGTTAAGTTTTGGAAATTTGCTTCTCCAACGCCCCTTTTCAAAGACCTCGGCATGAATTTCCCAGTCCTTTTTATTACTGCCGACTGCCCTGACCCTTTTGAGTTTTATGGGGATCTTGGATTTTATGATATTGACGACACATAGCCTCTTCGCCAGTGGAGGATGCAACTTGGCATCATTGACCCATAGCTTATCCTGCTTCAACTCATCAATATTTGAAAAACCGTCATTGTCCATGTCACCGAGCGCGTCATCCGGGTCATCCGGATTAAGTCCGAGTTCTTTTTCTACATCGTTTGGAATACCGTCAGCATCTCTGTCTTTTTCTTCCGGCGGCTCCTTTTCCCCTTCCGGCTGGGGCAACGGCTTGCCGGTAAACGGACACTTATTGATTCCGGATTTCTTTTCAAAGTAATAGAAAGGCACTATGTTTTTCTTGCCGTGCGGGGACCTTGCCGCCGCGAATGGCACCATGAAATCTGTCCAGAACTTGTCCTCACTGTTTCTTGCCAATGAAACTACCCACTGTTTTTGAGAAGCCATATTTTTGAGAACATTGAAGGTCTGACTTTCAAAGTCCATTTTCTTATAGTCGGCGTTCTTCTTGGGAAGCTTCAACATATCGGGCGTAATATTCTTGGAGCTCAATATCGTTATTATGAGATAAACAAGTGAAAGGACAAAAACAGTGAGCAATATTGTCAAGATTATTTTCTCGTAATGTTTCTTGAGGAATGACAAATCCGCAACTCCTTCAATTATTAAATTCTATATTCACTTGCGACGTATATCACGTACTCTAACTCGATAACGGCCCTTATGTTCTTCTCATTACCGAAAATGATAATGCCATAATCTTTTCTTTTTTGCAACGGAAGATTTTCTTCATCCTCGGGCTTGGAACCGGGTGCTCCCGGCTGCGGCGCCTGTTCTCTTCCAATACCGGGCGGCAGATAGGGATTTCTGGCTGCTGTTTTCGTCTCTTTCCCCTCTGTTATCTCCTTGATCTCGTCCTGCCGTTTTTCCATTGTAATATTTTTAATGATGTAAACCCTGTTGGTCTTATACGCGTCCATCAGGCTATTTACGAGGGCTCTGATGGAATTCTGCGACCCCGTGACCGTGATAGAATACCTGAATTTCAGAAATTCCCTGTCGATTTCCCCGTTAAGACCGTTCAGTTTGGTCAGATTGTCAAAACTGGAGATACCCGAAGCCTTGATCCTTTTCACAAGATCATCAATTACAGTCCAGTGCCTGAGTATATAAGGAATGTTCTCTTCAAGCGGCATTCTGTTGTCAAACTCCTCAAAGGAAAACTTTGCAACATCATTGCAGGAAGTAAACGGCTCCTCCTCAAGGAATCTCACCAAATTAGGCTGCATCTTGGATATCATATATGTTTTGCAGTTCACATTGCTCATTGCGCGGGGAAGGCCGAGAGAGGCCAGCAAAAGATCGTCTGTATTCGCGTCATCAAGGGGCTCAACTGTTTCCTTCTGCGCAATCTTCATGAACGCTTCAATGGCTTTCGCCAGCTTCGCCCTGTCAAACTCCTTTTTGAATTTTATCAACAGCTGATAACGATTGGAACCCTTTCTTGCTTCCCTGCTCCAGAAATCTCTGAACCTTGCGGAGATTTCATCCTCCGTCATACCCAGTTCTGCGGCAAAAGACTGAAGGGCGAACCTGTTGGGCTGTCCGAAAATCCGGCTTATCTCATCAGCCTTTTCCTTCATAACCCTAGAGTCGTCATTGATTCTGTCGAGATTTTCCTTCAAAGGAGCGGGCGACTGCCTAATAAGGTTATTGATCTCTTCCCTTATGCTTTCAAGCTGGGCAAAAGATTTTTTCAACTCGCCATGCCTCTGATACACAAGGAAAAGCAAAGTCGCGCAGATAACAAAAGTAACTGCCAGAACTATCGCCAGAAGTGCATTTTTCTTAACGAAATCCATAAGTGAACAACTGCCTTTTTTTCTATTTCTTAATCGGGGTTTTAAGCTTTACTTCCATCTTGAAGGTCGTAACATTGTTATTCCCTCTGGCTGGAAGAAAAAATACCGTTCTTATTTCATCTTTACTGTCCGTAAAGAATGGATCCTTAACCATATTTTCCTTAAACTGTTCTTCATACGAAACATTCTGACCGCCCTCCCAGGAATGGCCTTCCACTTGAAGCCAGTTTATCTCAGAACTCTGACGAGACTGCGAGCCGCCCTCCCCGTGCTTGCCGGGGGTCCTGAATATCGGCAGAAAACCGCCGCCGAAAGGTGCCCCTTCAGGTCCAGCCGCAGAGCCACTTCCCTCATCTGAGGCATCTGAGGAAGCGGTGACCTTCGTAAGCCACGTCTGGTCTGGAAGCGATGCCTGCAACGCGTCCAGCAGGTCTACCCACTGGCCTCGTTGAAGGAGGATTGAAGAAGCCTCATCGTATTGCTTTTTATGTCTATTGAGCTTATTAGTCGCGGTCTTTACATCGGAAAGGAGGCTTCCTGTCTGGTTTACCTCTCGCCTGGCCATCTTAACTCTCTCTTGGTCAAAGCTGAGCATGGTTCCGACGGCCCAGAACATAATAAGCAAGCAGAGTACAAGGCTTATCGCGCTGGCGTAGAAGTACGGTATTTTTGCCCTGAACTCATGGTATTTTTTGAGTAGTTCCGGCATCAGAGAAATCTCGATCGGACATACCGTGGCATGCCTAAGCCCAAGGCCTATCACCTCGGAAAACATGTGCGCGACTTCGGAAAGCTCATTCTTATCTATTGATTCGGAAATTGAAACCACCTGGAAGGGGTTGAAATATTCTACCGGAATACGCAGCTTTTCAGCAAAGAACCTGGGAGTAAATGCCATAACGGAACTGCCGCCCGCAAGATAAAGCTTGGAGGGTTTTTTACCGTTGTGCTGGGAGCGATACACATTTATCGACCTGTTTATTTCCCCATGAAGACGGGTCATCACGTTTCTGACTATTTTTGAAACCGTCGCCGCTACTTCTGAGTCGGGCTCCTCGTAAGCTCCGCCCAAGGCAACAAAACCATGGCGGCGTTTAAGCTCTTCGGCATCCGCAAAAGGTATTCCGAACTCTTTGCTTATCTGCTGAGTGACGGAGTGTCCGGCTATTGGAATGGTCCTGACGAAGAAGCGCCCGCTGTCTATAAAGACAAGGCTTGAACAACGACCGCCGATATTGAGTATCATCTCGCAGTCATTGTCGCCTATTTCGTTGGCCCTGGCCGCATTGTAACATGAGGTCGGCGCAACTTCTATAAGCACGACTTCCCTGCCGACTTCCTCAATAACCTTCGTGATCTCAGAAATAATTTCATTCTTAATCACGACGAACATCACTTCTATTTCAGTCTCGTCATCGGGATTACGTCTGAGCTGATAATCCCAGACCACTTCATCCATAGAGAATGGAACATTCTGCTTGGCTTCATACTCGACGAGCTGTCTTACTTTGTTTTCGTCCTCGCCTACCGAAGGAAGCTTTACGATTTTAATAAAAGCGGACTGCCCTGAGAGCGAAAGGTGTATCTTCTTTGACCTGAACCCATTTTCATCAATCGTACTCTTAAACGCCTGCCCGAGAGCATCCAGCAACTGCTCCTCCTTGAGGTCCCCGCCAAACTCGGTAAAGGCAAACTTCTCCAGTACCATGCCGCCTTCCGGAGGATAACTGAACTCCGCCATCTTCAGACTGTCGCCACCCACATCTATCGCAAGTATTGATTCAATAGCGGCCATGATTATTTCTGCACGTCCTCTTTAATCAGGTCATAGTAGTCATAATTAAACGGCGCCCACGGGGTCTTGTTCCTCGGCATTATCACGTTTTCAACGTTTATCACCATGGCGCCCGGTTCGCTGACTTTCTTAAAAACGGAATCTATCGTACTGTCTGACTTGCCTTTGGGACCGGCAAACGCATAACCAATCACCCTTCTGTCCTTCGTATAGAAAGTAATCTTGGCGTACATCTCTTTGATCATTTCTCTCTTTATTTTTTCGCCGACCTTCTTATATCTGCTAAGTATCTGGGGGGGGATATACATTGACTCGGAATGCGTTTTACCGTCACAAGGCAGTGACCAGTAAGTGAATTTCCCGGTAAAGTGGGCGTAGACACCGGAACGGCCCTTGTAGTTTGTAGGCATTAAAAGCTCGCAAATCACCTCCACATCATCAATCCACTTTTCATCGGCGCCTTCCATGAGCTTCGGAAGTTTATAACTGAGAGTTATCTCTATCCAGCGCGACTCCCCTCCCATCTTCACGTTATCAGTATCCGACTTGACCCTTACCGTCTCAATGAATCGGAGGTCCATTTTGGCATCGCTGACGGGCATTTTAGACTGGGCAGAAAGCTCCCGGCAAGCCAGAAAAAGCATCAGAACCGACAAATAAGAGAATATCTTCCTCATACGCCTTCCTTTCGGAAATTATTCTGTTAATAGCTCAATAATCCGCCTACAATAATTAGCAGTCTGAAAAATTGCAAATGAAATCCTAATATATTTGCGCTTTTTATATAAAAAAAAGTGCCTGCTACAACATAAAGACTATGCAATATTTATTTTAATATTCAAAACTCTACAGGAGTCAGAAAGCGCCCCTCATTCAGAAAACAGGAGAGATTCTCAACCGCCTGACAGCACTTTCTTCTCACCGATTCAACAGTATTAAAAGCATTGTGCGGAAAAAGGACAACGTCATCGCGCTCCATCATTTTCAATACAGCCTCTGCCCTTTTTCCCGGCCCATCCGGAAAATCACCGGCACTCCTGCCGCCCCTCAGATAAAGCGCAAGTTCCCTTTCGCAGTCGTATACGTCAAGGCCCGCTCCGCCGAGACGGGACTCATCAAGAAGTTTCAGTATGTCTATTGAGGGAGAAATCTCACCCCTTGCGATATTTATGAAAAAAGCGCCTTTTTTGACTTTTGAAAGAAGAGCGTAGTTGAACAGCCCTTCGGTACCGGAAGTAAGAGGCAGCGCACATACGACAATATCCGCCGTTGGCAAAGCATCTTCAAGACTTACGTATTTAAGGAAAAATTTTTCCTCAAGGACTTTCTGCGGCTTTATGTCGAAACCAAGTACCTTCATCCCCAGCCCTGAGGCGATTTCGACTATCTTTGAACCAATCCTGCCGACCCCGGCAACGAGTATCGTTTTCCCAAAAACCTCGCCCCCGGTAAGACCATCCCTGTTGAACGACTCGAAGGACTTCATCTGTTTTTTCATTTTTCTCGAAAGAGCGGTCCACAAAAGCATTGCCTGTTCCGCGACGGCCCGCGCCGCATAGTCCGGCAGATATGCGCAACTTATCCTGTCCCGCATCCCATTCCTTATTATATAAGAGGACACATGATCATAACCGGTCGATCTTGTCATGATGGCTTTTAGGTGGGGGCTCCAGGCGTCGGGAAACTCCGACTGTGTCCTTGTGCTGATTATGGGTGAAGGCGGAAGTTCGTGTCCGCTCTCCTGTATCGTCTTCCAGGTAAAAAGACAGTTCACGTCCTGCGGCAGGAATTCCCTAAGTACTTTTTCCTCTTCCTCGAAGGCCTCGTAAAAAACGGCGTCAAAGCTTCTATTTTCAAAAGCCATCAACGCCACCTTTTTTATTTCTTGACAGGTACCGGAACTGATACCGGCTCAGATTTCTGAACAGGAACGGCGGGCGCGGGAACTTCTTCCTTTTTGGGAACGGGAACAGGAATCTTTTCTCCGGAAGGGGTCACTTCCATAAGCCCGGGCGATGCCGTCTTTGCTGTCTTTGCGGGAGCAGCGGTCGCGCTTTCAAGCTCCAAAATACTCTGCGGCTCTTTTCTTGCGTGACCGCTTATAACGGCCAGAGCAAGCACGACGACAAAGAAAACCGTTATCATTATAACAGTAAGTTTCGTAAGGTGTGATGACGCATGTGCGCCGAAGACACTCTCTCCGACCCCGCCAAAGGATGCTCCGAGGCCGCCGCTCTTGGATGGCTGTATAAGGATAAGGCAGGTCAGCAGCACCGCGATCAGAACGACCAGCGCGTAAAGTATGATTATGACAGTATTTACCATTGTTTTTTACCTGTTGATTATAATTATTTTTTCATACGGAACGTTATATATATACCACATTCAGCGAAACTTCAAGACTTTTTCCCCGGGAAAAATTCGCTTTCTCTGGATTCCTGTCATTTTGCAACGGCTAAAGCGTTCAACACCGCGAGCTTCATCCTGTCCCGGTAGCGCTCCGAATCGCAGGAACTGGAATATGACCTGTCCGAAGACAAATTCGCAAAAAGCATCACCCACCCCATAAGAGTTGTACCGGTCCATGCCACTTCGACGTTGCATGTTTCAGAAGGATTACCTGTTGATTTCAGGATAAAACACACTCCGGTGTCTTCTTTCGCCCAAGTAGGAATGATTCCGAATGCCAGGAAAGCCAATAACGCCTGCGGCGACTTTGTCTCGTATTCGCGCCATTTTATCTGGGCGGTGTATGATGCCTTATTATGGGAAGATTCTGCCTGATACGTCACTTCCCTAAAAACATTATATCTCTTTCAGCGCCTCATAGAGCTGCCGCGAATAAGCCGGATACATGCTGTCTTCTTTTACATCGACAGTCGCATTTACCGGTTTATGGTTTCTGATAAAATCGAGTTCTTCAGTCGTCAAGGTAGGAGGCAGCGGCGTACTGGAACAGCCGCCCACAATAAAGACAATCGATACAGCTACCTGCGTTATAAGTCTTTGCTCCTCCAATATTAAGGATATATCAGGATTCTCCAATATGCATTTTCCCGAGCTCAAGAAAGGCAGCGGACGCTCCGTACTCGCGGGAAGAGGCGATTTCCAGTTCCTCATCCGACAGGAATGCGCCCCTTCCAGGCAACACTGCCTTTATCTGCACGATCTGCGAAGCGGGCAGACGGCTGATATTGGCAATCGTCCGATGCTTGACCTTCCCCTTTTCCTTGTAGCTTTCCCTGATCAAAACAGTCCGATAGAGTTTCCTGCCCTGCTTATTCTTTATTTCCTCAACATATATTGTGGCTGCCTTTTGACATCATATTCGTAGCTATATCATTAACCATAAATTATTTAAGTAAAAATCATCACTGTAATGTCGGGCAAGAGTGCGACCCCCCGTTATCACGGCAGTAAATAATTTTTAAATCCAGATCGGGCTTGCATAGGCTGTCTGATTATCAAGCTGCACGGCGCGAACATACCAGTTTGCCGCTTCTTGATCATGAACTATTATATCGGTCTGAAAAATTTCAGTATATGGCTTGAAGCGTTTATACAAAACAGCATTTTTATATAAATCTACAGCTTTAAACTGTCTTTCTCCCTGCAGGGAAATATGCACGTTTTTTTCCGGCGCAGGAGCAAGGCATGATCCCATTAAGTTACCGTTAATGGTAAAGAGCAGTTTTATCCGGGCATTGGTAGTTCCGTAAACCTGCCTCTTCCGGATGGCGGTAAAAATTGCTTCTGCCGAAAGTTCTTCGGCATAAACCGCCATCAGGCCATTGCTTCCCGGGTTGCCGATATGCCCATCGGAATTACAGACTAGGCCGTATTTAAAATTATTCTGTAAAAACCAGGCTGCTGTACGGTCAGGACGGAACGGCCTGGAAAGGGAAAGCCCGCATTCCAGCACACCTTCCCGCTCATAGCTTCCGTGACAGGAATTTATTTCCAGTACCGGCTCAATTTGGGAATACGGGCACTCATACCACTCACTTACCGCAAGATTGCCGCTGTTATGAAAATGCGGGATAGAAAGATAATCACGGCTTCTGAATTTTTTCCACAAGTCTTTAATGCCTTTCATTTCCGGATCATCAATTTCATAGTAGGAAAACGGTTCATTAAGCACAATGGCCGTATCGCCGCGCGGACAGCGGTATTCAAACCCGGCAAACGCCAGAAATTCTCCCGGCTGATTATTTTTCTTTACGGCCGAACAGATAGTTTCCCAGCCTTTTTCTCCGATTTTATTGCGTTCAATATCCCAGGGCTGATGATGATCCGTGAGTGCGCAAAAATCAAGCGCGGCTCCATAGCGGGCATAAGAAAAATGACGCAGCGGAGTGCTGAGGCCTTTCTGCCGGTCAACAACATCATTGGAAATGGAGGAATGCGTATGCAGATCTCCGAAATAAATATTATTTCCCTGATAAACCTTCCGCATATCCGGTGTACTGGCAGCTGGCAGGCAACGGGAGGTAACAGCCGCTGTTGATGTAATCTCAAAAACTCCGGCTTCATTTTTTTTCGCGCTGATTTTCTCTTTGACAAAAGGCGCCGGGTCATTAACCGCGCAGATATTGTAAAAGCGGTCACGCAACTGCAGATAAGACTTGCCGAATTTGCGGATCTGGCGAAAAGTTTCCGGCTCGCGCGGCAAAAGCGCCATTTCCAGCGGCGTTTCCCAATCCGGCGTTGGCCTGCGGTATCCCTTGAAATCACGCCCCCAGTCAGGCAGGGATTTTTCACGATCGATAAAATACCTGACATCTACTATGGCTTTGTAATCGGGGAATGTTATGACCGAGGCTACCTTGGTACCGGTGCCGAAACCGTAAACCGTATCGCCCCAGCGCACTTCGATTTCGTCATTCTCCGCCAGCTGCCCTTCCTCAATATCAAGAATAAAAAATCGCTGCGCTCTGCCGCCATTGCCAGCTTGCGGGCCCTTTTCGATAAATACGCCTTTCTCTATATCCCATATTTTTTTGGAATAAACGACATCGGGATTGGAACAATACACTTCCACAAAACCATCTTCCGATTGTAAAAAACAGGTTGGACGGGAAAATTTCAGGGTGCCGGGAAGGTCAAAGACCAGGCGCGCTTTTTCGCTGATAAAATCAAAGCCGATCACCAGACGCATGCTGATGCACACACTATCACCGGCCAGCGCCTGTTTAGGCGTAATTTCAGCCTGTTTGAAATATTGCTTCATTCTTTTTCTCCGCTCATTGATAAAAATACCAGTATGGTAACATTTTTTATTTGCCTGCGGTTTTTTCATCTATAAATTTATTCCAGATAGCGAAGCGGTAAATTGCTCCGTCAAAACAACTCACGAGTCGGTCTTTTTTGTAAGAGCAGCCCACAGAAAGCGGAAAGGTTATCGGGATTTCATTGTGTAAATCGACCTGTTCCTCTGCTTGCTCCACCCCGTTCAGAAACAGGGTCGCTTTCTTGTCATTCATGTTGAACACCGCCAGATATTTCCCCCCAAGTTCAAGGTCGCTTTTGCTAATGAGGTAGACTTTCCTGTTCCCTACCCCGAATATCTGCACGTATAATTTCTTATGCCAGAGGATTATTCTGAATCCATCGTTGAAACACCCCCATCCCAGAATGCTGGCCCCTTCCTCCTGTTCTTCTCCGGGGAATTTGTCCACTTTGAATTCTACCATCACGGTTTTATTCCCGCTCATGGAGTCGCAGTCAGAGTTGGAACGTCCTGCCCGCATTCCTCCCTTTTTGCATACAAGCGCGCCATCTTTGATAGAGGTGTCATCCTCAATTATTCCGAAGTTTGTTGCGCTGATTCCGTTCAAAATCACATATTGATTATTCTTTCCAAACCTTGCGCATTTGGAAAAATCAACGCTGATAAAAGAGGTTTTTTCGCGTTCGACAGCGAGCTGTTGTTTCCCGATATACAATCCTGCCTCAAGCATTCCATGCAGAAGATAACCATCTTTGCGCCTGGAGTACCCCTGTATTGTCCACAGCCCCTCTTTTACGTTATCGGGAAGCTTCCATTTATCTCCCTTTATTGTGATGACATCTTCTCTCAACATTTTGTTTGCGGGATAGACTTCAAATTCGACATCTTTTCCAGCCTCCGACATGCTCAATGTTATAGTCTCTCCTGGTTCCGCCGATATTATGGGCTTACCGTCTTTTAAAACGTTTATTTTGGGTTTGACGGGAATTGCCATGTCAGGATTCTCAAAATAGAGGATGCTGTTGTATACTGTTGGCCAAAGCAAATGGCGCACTGTCGGATGGTAGGAATAATGCCAAACGGAAGCCATCATCTTGGTTGATCCTCTGCTGGCAGCATATTTGCTAAAATATTTCATATTGCTATCTTTTCCCCATGTGACCGGAATAACTTCCTTGAATCCCAACCATTTGAAATAGTCGACTGATGGATATTCCTTTTCAGTACCATAGTGCCAGTCGGCCATAACGATCTTATCCATATTCCTGATATCTTTTACAAACTCTATCATGTCGATTTTACTCTGAGGCGGATAGACTCCATGCGTGGCCGAATAATTTTCAAAGCGTTTGTCTGCCGGGTAACCAACCGGATTGTCTTCTTTTGCCAACTGTTTTGAAATGAGCTGGTCGCCAAAAATTATGGGAGTTATATTTTGGGAAAGCAAATAATCGTTTACCCGATTGAGCGTTCCCGCCCACACTTCGCTGATTGTCTTGCCGTTTTTGTCCGCAACTTCTTTGATGTTGTCGTTATCGTGCTCATCCCAGCCAAGCCCAAAATATTCAGGATTGCCAAATAGTTCTATATGCTCGTCAACCATTGGAATAATCAATGAATCAAATGCGGGTTTCCCCTCGTATTTTGCGTAAGGATCAATAACCTGGCCGACAAACAGTTCCGGATGCTCCTTGACGAATTCATCCCCAAAAGTCATTTGGCTTTTGCCGAGAAGTTCAAATTCCGGAATGACTTTCAATCCTAAATCGGTTTTATAATATTCCAACAATTTCCTGGCTAATTCTTTGTCATAGCCCTTACGATGTATAAACCTGGTCATAATTGTGGTATATCCAGCTTCTTTTGAACGTCTGCCGAATTCCTTGTATTCCTCAAAATGCGATTTTAAACCGCCTGGGTGCACATGTATCCAAGATTCCATTTTCCCCTTTTTCTCCTGTTGCTGTTGGACGCAGCCAGCGGCGGCGGCTAAACAAAGAAGCAACATAAGTTTTCTCCAACAATGACAATTTTTCATATCTTCTCTTCCTTTTTTTATTGCAACTTTAAATTGCGTAATTTGTTTCTAGTTGATATTTCGTGCTGCGATTCCTGTTTTTTATGGTCAGAAGGCGAGCGGCAGAAGGCGACCGTCGCGGCCTCCTAATATCCCGCTTTTACGGAAATTCTCAGCCTTCGAGCCCGATGCGTGCCCATCGGCATAGGCAGCGTTCGCTTTGCCGAAATGTTTCAGGTGAGGGACCCTGTCTGTGTCCGATGCCGGGGCCCCGCTGTAATACAAAATATATGAGGCCGGCACCCACTTGTTTATGCTGTTGTACGTCATGTAATAAATAGCATCTGTCAGCAGAATCTTCTGTGAGGGATCGCGTTCTTTGTATATATCAGTAAATACTGTGGATAAATGGTTGAGATCGTTACGGGTCAGCCCGTAGGTCATGCTCTGCATCTGTCCGACTTGCCACGCCGGATAGACTTCTTTTGCGATGGCGAGATCGTTCGGACAGGTAAATATCTCCTTATTTGAAATGTATCCAAGTATGTACAGCATTCCAGCCCATCGGACGTCGCCGTTGTTTATGCTTCCGTTTGGTCCAGAAATCGTATATAGAGGAACATAAGTCGGAGGCGTGAACCCGTAGTAATCTCCGGCATACTGGATGGAGCCCATAACACACTGCCTGACATTACTCAGGCACTGTATTTCTTTTGCCTTGTCGCGAGACTGCTTGAGCGCCGGGAGAAGCATGCTCGCCAGAATCGCGATTATCGAAATTACAACGAGCAGCTCGATTAAAGTAAAACCTCTAATCCGCAATGACTTACGACTCGTTAATCTCACCTCATCGACCAATCCGTACGTGAGGTTTTCCCTCATACGGCTTTCCCTCTGTCTTTTTTCGCAGACCATTCGTTTATCTCCGGATGGATAGTTGTTCATTTCATCAAATCCCTTCTTTTCCATTTCAGTCGGTTTTGCGTTTCCGCTTTCCGCTTTCCGCTTTCACCGCTGGCCACCTCATTGTATTCCATACCCCGACAGGCTAACGCCCCTTTGCATAACGCCGTTTCTGTTGCCGGCGTATCCTCGCTACTATGGGCTCTCTCCAGTTGCATCAGAATCCTTTCTCAGCATGTCGCCGCCTTTTACACCGGGGCTTCCGCAGGTGCCATCCAATTTCT
>MHBG01000004.1 GCA_001804785.1 Lentisphaerae bacterium GWF2_45_14 | reverse complement strand
ATTCGCTGATATCCAAGATGAAAAATCTTACCCATCATCCCTGTAAATCAGTACTTTATCCAGAATATTTAGTGGCATCATCCGGCGCTACCTTCTACCCTGAAAAGGGATTTTTGAGCTTGTTTTTGCTTTTCATCACTGTAAAATTATCAAAGAACACCCGGACAATCAAGTCCAGTAAAAGTATTTTTAAGATTTATGAAATAAATATTAGCTATTTTATCGATTCTCAATGCCTTGCCCCCTTACACCGGACAGTAGTGTTACACTTTAAAAAGTATCGGCTCTATAACTTTTTTCATTTATGTCAGGCTTTCCGGAAATAGAGACCTTTAGAACACAGGGAAGCTTTCCCAATTTCTTTCCCGGCAATTCTATGACAAGTTTGTGGTAATCATAATTCTTCCGGTGTTCCTGATGAAATTTCAATAGAATTTTTTCATTGCTTAAAAGATGGATCTTCTCTATTTTATTCCTGATGCCGTAAAGAATGATTTCATTTGCAGGCTGCCGAAAAATGACGAGATTCAAGGAATTGTTTTTTCCCGTAATATATCCCCACTGCGGTTGGTGATGCATCATTATAGGATTAGGCTCGGCTTCGTAAACGGCATCGCCATTGACAGATAGCCATTTCCCGATTCTACGAAGGGATTTTACAGACTCCTCGGGAATGAGGCCTTCGGCTGTCGGCCCTACGTTAAGGAGGTAATTCGCATTTCTGCTGATAAGTTCAAACATGGTTTCAAGGAGTTTGTTAACACTTTTCATCTCCTTATCAGTTGCCTTGTATCCCCAGCTTTCGTTCATCGTCCCTAATCCTTCCCATGCACCTTGGAGAGCATGAGATGGTATCTGATTATCCCCGAGACTTCCGTAGTCACCCAGATTATGGCCGACTCTTCCGCTTACAAGACAATCCGGCTGAAGACTATGAACATAATCTTTTAAATCCTGACTCTGCTCTTTTCTGATCGTATAAGGAGTGTCGAACCATATAATTGAAACTTCCCCGTAATTGGTCAGGAGTTCCCTTAACTGGCTTTTTACTTTTGTTTCAAGATATTTTGAGAAAGCCTTTTCCGTTTTGTTTTTAAAATCCCAGTCATTACCGGAGCCGCCCGCCTCATGCCAGTCCTGATCTTGTGAATAATAGAAGCCTAGCTTGATCCCGGCGTTACGGCATTCCACAGAAAGTTCTTTCAGCGGGTCCCTTTTAAAAGGCGTGGCATCGACAATATTATATTTGTCATATTTCGAGTGGAACATAGCAAAACCATCATGGTGTTTCGAAGTTATGACCATATACTTCATTCCCGCGTCTTTTGCTGTTTTTACCCATTTTGCCGCGTCAAATTTCACTGGATTGAATTTTTTTGCAAGGCTTTCATATTTCCTTATCGGGATTTTCAATTTTCGCATTATCCACTCCGAAACCCATGGTGTATCTATACCTTTCCATGTTCCACCGGGAATGGCATAAAGTCCCCAATGTATAAACATTCCGAACTTTGCATCGGTAAACCATTTTGTGTTAACTCTATCTTTCATGTTCATTGTAAATCTCCATATTTGAATATTTATGATTTTACACTAAAATAACAGTAAATAAAACAGGTCGTTTATTAAAAAACGGTATAATGTAAAGAAATAACAGGAAGAAATACAGATATGCGTAAAAGTCCGGAATTTTCAGAAGAACTAAGCCTCTCTGTTGCCGAAGCTCGCTTTCAAACATTAGGGAGGAATTGGAACACAGACAATTTTCAGCATAAGAGCTGCATAATCCCTTATAACAGGCTTTATATGCCTATTGATGGACATGGTATTGCTCTCCATCACGGAAGAAAATATGATCTGGAGCCCGGAAAGATTTTTCTGATTCCGCCGTTTACGCCGGTACATTTTAGCTGTGATGGCAGGCTTGTGAAATACTGGCTTCATTTTAATGCTTATATATTTAAGTCCAATATTGATATTTTTTCCATCTTTGATACGGAATATGAAATAACGCTTGAAAATTCCGGCTTTTTCAAAGAGCTTTTTGAAAGACTCTGTAAGATACATCTCCGTAATGACACTGTAAGTAACTTTGAATCCAAGTGCCTCCTGGGAGAAATTATTATTCCTTTTCTGGCAAAAATGAATAAAACACAATCATCTTTACTTTTTACCATACATGAGATTCTCAATTACATTGAAAGGAATATAGAAAACCCCATGTCTTTGAAAAAGCTGGCTAAAGTTGTTGGATTGAACCCGACTTATTTGTCAAACATGTTTGCTGAAAGGATGGGTGTCCCTTTGATGAGGTATTGCATCCAGAGACGTATCAGCCATGCCATAGAACTTTTAAAAAACAACAAACTGCGAATTGGAGAAATAGCCCAGAAATCGGGTTTTGAGAAAGCGGAGACCTTCACCAAACTTTTTAAAAGACATACCGGATTTACTCCAGGTGTCTACCGGGAAAAAATCCTCGCTAACCCTGATATAGCAGACATCATAATTCATTGAGATATTGAAGTATTGAGTGGGGTACTGCAGGGGCACACGACATTAAGGATAGAGAAAATAACTAATATTTATTACGCATAATCTTAAAAGCACTTTCACTGGACTTGATAACCCAGGTGCTCTTTGATAGCTTTACAGTGCTGAAAAGCAAAAACAGAACCTATTTTTCTGTATTATGAGCAAATCCCGCCCAAAAGATTTTGCCGAGGTTTTCAAGGTTATCGTCCCATTCATCACGGAACTTGAACATTTCACTTCTGAGCTCCTCAACTTTCTCTTTGTATTCCTCTTTGAAGGCAAGGTTTTTGATTTCGAGCGGGTCGTTGCGCAAGTCAAAAAGCTGGGTCATATTGTTTTTGCCGTCAACAACGTATTCAATAAGCTTGAAGTGTCTGTCTTTTACGGCTCTTTGGCAGCATCGGTAACCGAAATAGAGTTTATCCCGAAATTTATCCTCTGATTTATTTATGACTTTCGCAAAGCTTTTTCCTTCTACTGATTTAGGTATTTCCATGCCCACTAAATCACAAAGAGTCGGGAAAATATCAAAAAGGTACACGTAAGCATCAGTTTTCGAGTTTTCAGGTATTCCGGGTCCAGAGAAAATTAAAGGCACACGTGTACTGTGTTCATAACAGTTCTGCTTACCGAAAAGCCCATGCTGCCCCACAGCAAGACCGTTATCTCCGGAAAGAACGATTATCGTGTCATCAAGTATTCCTTTATATTCAAGCGCCTTCACGATATCGCCAATTCTGTCGTCTACATGGGTTATCATTGCGTAATATTCCTTGATCTGCTTTAAGGTATCGTCCGGATTTCTCGGAAAAGGCGCGAGCTTTTCATCTCTGACATAAAGCTCACCGTTGTCAAAGGAATGTCCGCCCATGAAATTTTCAGGGAGAGTGATTTTCCTGCCTTCATACATGTCAAGATATTTCTTCGGCATCGACCTAGGATCATGAGGAGCAAGAAAAGATACATACATATAAAAAGGTTCTTCTTTCTCACTATTTCTGATGAAATTGATAGAAGTATCAGCAATAATATCCGTGGAATGCTTACCCGGGGTTATATGATCAGCAGGGCGCTCTATAACTTCGTTTGAGAATGCAGGGTTCGGAATCAGGGGAATGGTTTTGTCATATTTTCCGGAGGAGTCAAAATGAAAGCCCGGGGCATTCCAGTGGTCGAACATACCCCCAAACCATATTTCGTCTCCGTCTGTAAAGCCCCGGTGATAAGATTCCCTGCCATTGTGCCATTTACCTGTACCGAAAGTATTATAGCCGTTAGCACGAAAAGCCTCAGCCATTGTAACATGTTCAGGAGGAATACATTCTCCGCATCCCTCAATATGGAATAAGGAACGCCCTGAGTTAAGCATTGCCCGGCTCGGCATACATACAGCAGCGCAACTCCCGCTCGGGATATGGGCGTGAGTAAAAACAGTTCCATGTTTTACCAGTTTATCAAGGTTCGGAGTTATGATTTTGCTGTTTCCCAAGGAATTGATGGTGTCAAAACGCTGATCATCAGTAAAAAGGAAAAGAATATTGGGTTTCTTCATAATATTGACTCCATATTTTTAATGTCATATATAATTACTATTATAGTGCATTGAAAAAGCTTTTTAAATAGTATATAATATCAATATGATGTCAAATAGGTATAATTATTTACTTTCTGAACTTCTGGAACTCTTTCCGGAGAAATGCCACTTAAAAGTACACAATTGTTTCAATGTCAAAGTGTCCGAAAGCTGGGGATTTCAAGAAAGAGAAAATGAAGACATGCACATGATCTATGTAAAAGGCGGCAGGGGCTTTTATTTCCTGAGGGGGCAGGAAGAAATTTTGGAGAAAGGAAAGCTTATCTTTCTTACATCCGGTTTTCCACATTCGGCTGGGAATTTGCATGGGTTGCCACTCCCTCAAATAATACCGGTAAGATTCGGACTCTACTCCAATTCCGATGGAAAACACATATCAAACCAACTGCACACACCTTTTTGCCTTAAGCTCGAAAACGTGTCGGGACACGTTTTCCCTGAGTTGTTTGAAAAACTTTATAGGTGCTTCTCAATGAAAGAATCAAAATTTGGGCAAAGCAGAGCAAATATTCTTTTGCAGGAGATATTATTCGAAATTTCCAAGATACTAAACGAAACCTCCTCCAGAACAGACAAGCGGATAGAGCGAGTTAAGGAATTCATTATCAATAATTCGCACGAACGTGTAACACTTGAAGAGCTTGCAAAACGGGCAGAACTGACCCCGAAATATTTCACAAAATTATTTCTCAAAGAAACAGGAACAACGCCAGTCGACTTCGTTATCCGCTCAAGATGCAAATTCGCTGAGTATCTGCTGGAAAACACCTCAATAAAAGTAAAGGAAGTCGCAGACAAGCTAAGATATCCTGATCAATATACCTTTTCCAAGCAGTTTAAAAAGGTCATGGGATATCCACCCAGAAGGTGCCATAATAGATGAGGTTCATTAAATCCTTGAAAACAGAATGCGTTAGGCCGTTGATCCTCGTTCCATATGATATTCAGAAATTCCGTGAGGAGTTAAGCCTTTATATCATCAACTTGGAGAACTGCCCGAGCCGGAGTTCACCCACTAATTCTGGTGAAGAGGCTTTTTTTCTGATTTTTTGTCGCTGAAGTTTTCATCAGCTTATTGACAAAATGGCATAAAAGGACTATACTACCCGTAATGGTACACCCTTACGATGGATTTAATATGTTGAAAGAAAAAAATTATATCCCGGCCTTCAAGCAACTGAAAGGCACTTTGCTTGACAGAATAAAAGAAATGGAGCCGGATACAAAGTTTCAGAGCGTCAGAGCTCTCAGGAAAGAGTTTAACACCAGCCAGGCCACAGTGGACAAGGCATTATATGAGCTTGAAAGCGAAGGTTTTATATGGAAGGAGCCGGGAAAAGGCACTTTTGTGGCGGACAGAAAGATTTCTGAAACTGAAAAAAAAGGAGCCATTGCCCTTATAATACCTCAAATCAATATTTCATCGTTTTTCGCAGACATTGCCCAGGGAGCGGAGAATAAAATCTTTGAATTGGGCTATCAGATGGTTTTGTGCTCCTCTTTTGAAGATACAAGGCGTGAGAAGGAATATATAAAAAGGCTGCTTCAGAATAACACAGAAGGCATTGTTTACGTGTCATCCACTTCCGAGCCTGACAGTTATCTTCATCTGGATGAAATAGCGTCTCAAATACCTTTGGCCGTAGTCGATGTAGCTCTTAAAAACTTCAACTGCGATTATGTTACAACCGATGATGAAGCAGGAGCTTATGAAGCCACAAACCATCTTATAAACAAAGGGCGCAAAAAAATTGCCATACTCACTGTTTCGAGAGATACATCGACAATGGTCAAACGTTTTGAAGGATATAAAAAAGCCCTCCTGGAAAACGGAATGCCCTTGGGAAAAAAGCTGATGATAAATCCATATCACTGCGATTTTGCAAACGGATATGAGTCTGTAAAAAAGGCTTTAGATTCAAACTTCGGAGCGGACGCTCTTTTTTGCGCGTCCGACAACCTGGCTGCCGGAGCCTTGCAAGCTCTGTATGAGCGTAATATTAAAATCCCGGAAGAATTTTCAATTATCGGCTACGGAGACCTGAACCCCAGCAACCCCTACAATCTCCCTTTATCCACCGTAGCCCAGCCCGCTATGGAAATGGGGAAAAAAGCGATTGAACTTTTAAATGAAAAATTCGAGAAAAAAAGACCTGTGTCAAGTTGCAAGGAAGTAATATTGCCGACTAAACTGAAAATAAAACAGACCTAAAAAGGGAGCCGATGAAAAATAAATTTATCTATGTGCCGTATAATCGGAGTAATGATAAAAAGTTTTATTTTTTCAATAATGAGCTCAAACCAGGATACTGAAATTATGAAAAAAGGCAAAAAATATATAATTCCTTTTGGGGGGAAATTCCTCACCCGAACACTTGATAACAACCGACACTTTCAACAGTAACTTGACACTGGAGGCCATATGATGAGAAAAATTTACGCACTTTGTTTTTGCATTTTGTCGAGATTTTCTTTTTCTCGACGGGGCTTGCGTTTGAGTCCAGTAGGGCAATTGTCATCGAGTCCTTGTGAAGGTCGACGCCAATCGAATAAGCGAACTTCTTTTCCATTTACGTTGTCTCCTGTTAAAAGGTTGATTCCTTATTATAACACAGGCAACACAGCATTCACTCTTATAGAATTGCTCATTGTAGTCGCGATAATCGCGATATTGGCCGGACTGCTGCTTCCCGCATTGAAACGCGCCCGCGATGTGGCAAAAATGATAACCTGCAAAAACAACATGAAGCAGATCGGATTGTTGGCTTATATTTACGCAAGCGATTACGATAACTATTTGACTGTGGGAAATTATGATTGGGACATGGAACTGAAAAAATATCTGAACAAGAAAATCAGCGGCACCAATTCCGCAGATCGCTACGAAACCTCTACGGAACCCGGACT
Organism: Lentisphaerae bacterium GWF2_45_14; assembly: GCA_001804785.1. Lineage (GTDB taxonomy): Bacteria > Verrucomicrobiota > Lentisphaeria > Victivallales > GWF2-45-14 > GWF2-45-14. The sequence continues at coordinate 5,236 of MHBG01000004.1, read as the reverse complement.
TTTCGTATGCCCGTCAACCGATAAAAGCGGACTGGGCAGCGGCATAACAAAATTCACCTACAGTTACGGCCCGACTCGGATCTTTGACGACGGCCCCTACTACTCCCCGAATCTGAGCGGCGGCTGGTCCTATCCATGGGGGACCCCAGACGCCAACTTCCCCAAACGACTCAATCGCATCAGGGACGGATGCGTCATTCTGATAGAATTGAAAATCGTTGCCTGGTCATGGAATTCCGACGTAGCCGGAGCCTACATAGCTGAAACAGTTCCTAGCAAAACCAACGCTCTGAATATCACTAATTCCGGCTGTGTAAGTTACCGGCACAGTTTGAATGCAAATTTCCTGTTGAAAGACGGTTCCGTCCAGAACTATCGTTACGGAAAAAAATTCGGAGACATTTATACTAGCAATGGCTGGATTCCACTAAATTAAATAAAAATACTCACCTGATAAGGATAATCATGAACAAAGGATTTTCAACCCTGATTCTGTGCCTGTTCTGCCTGAGCGCGACCGCCCAGGTCAAACCGGAATTCGCTCAGGACGGCTCAATCGTCCTGGGAGATAAAAAAATAATCCCCGGAAACAATGGGGAAATAATTTTATCGCTGGAAGACGGCAAACGAATCGAAATGAACCAGCAGTTCTCCCTGGGAAATATCGACTGGACATGTCCGAAAGAATTCAAGGATAAATCTTTTGTCATAGACCAGAAAAATAAAAATGCGACCTTTGCCGCCACGCTGATAATCAACGGCAAACCGGCCAATTATTCTATCAGCGTCAAGTTGCTGGATGACGGACTGGCGCTCGTCAGCAGCAAATTCACTCTGCCGGACGCAAACATCAAAGTGAACTATGCAAATATGTATATCAGCGGAGCCGAAGATTATTTCGTAAACGGAAAAATCGACGAAAATGGAAAGCCGTTCCCGCTCAAACCGGATGATTTCAAACTCGAACCGGGCGCCAAAACAAAAGTCATCGTCCCTTATCGCAAAAACGCCAGCTATGAGTTTTTTCCAGACCAGCCGGACAGCGCCTTTGCAATAAATTGCCGAAAATATAACGTAAGCGCGATTAGCGCTCACAGCAACAAGATGCTTCTGGTCATCCTCCCGGAAGTGAACGCAACAACCAGAACCATTGAATTTACAATAGACATTCGCAAATATTCGGAAGCGGCCCTGAAAAACCAGACCAAAGCTTACGCTGGCATAGACTTCTGGAAAAACAACCGTCAATATGCGCCTGATTACACGCTGTGCAAAAACCTGATCCAGAACCCTTCTTTTGAAGGAGGCTTGAGATACTTTACTCCAAACGCTTTCGGAGGGCTTCCAGACGATTCCCAATATCAGTATCTTTACAATATTGATGACCAAACAGCAGCAAAAGGACACAAAAGTCTCAACATCAAAATATTTAAAGAAGTAAAAAGTCCAACACCGTTCGGCACGTTTGTCATTCCCCTGAAAACCGGCGTGGAATATACAGTCAGTTTTTTTGCGAAAGCCGACAAGCCGGAAACCTGGCTCGGGCTTTACGGATACACCTGCAACAATCCGACCACTCTGCCTTTTAAGAAAAAAACTTTCAAACTGACAGACAAATGGGAAAGATATTCAACAAGCTTCAAAGCTCCAAACTCAGGCGGCGGCATCTACTTCTCCGCCAATAACAGCAATGAAGACGGAAACGCCTGGTTGGACGCCCTGCAACTGGAGGAGGGCTCAAAACTTTCCGATTACACTGAGAAACCTGTAGGCTCAGCCCTACTGACTTCAGACAAAGATAATTTCATAAAATACGGCAATCCGGTCGATGCCACCCTGGAAATTTCATCTTCACCGGACAGACACGGCAAAGTAAAGATTGCCGCGGAAGACTTTTTCTACAAAAAACTCTTTGAACAGGAATACGATTTCACCGCAGACAAAAATGGAGTCGCCAGAATCAAACTGCCTTTTGACAGCTTGCCCAGGGGAATATTCAACATCAGGACCGACTTTGAACTCGACAACGGCTTCAAAGAAAGCGATTTTCACCGGCTCGCCATCATGGACTTTCTCGAAGGCAAACATAAAAACAGAAGGATTTTTTCAAATACCGTGGGACATGGCGCGCCACGAATCAGTGACGTAATCCAACGCCTTAAGCGCGTCGGCATTGGCGCCATCTGCAAACGTGAAAATAACAAGCACCAGACAGAGACAGCCTCCCAAAACGGCATATGGCACAGTGGTGGCTCGATCGCCCACTCGGTATATAAAGGCGGAATCTTCGTCGACGATAAAAACGGCATAGATATAAAAAATATAAAACCGGAGGAACTGACCCCTGAAATGCTGAAGGAAATAGAAGACGCCTGCGCTGAAACCGTGGCTTCCAGACCATGGATAAGAGATTGGTATCTTCTCGGGGAGATCAACGATGGCAGACTGAAGTTTCTTTCCATCGAAGATCAGGCAAAACTCTTTGCCGCAGGCTACAGAGGAATGAAAAAAGCATCCCCCCAAAGCAAATACATCATCCCAGCCCCATGGAACATGTATCCCGGCAGCGGCATTGCCTGGCAGGAAAACTTTATTAAAGCCTGCGAAGGCAGCGGCATAGACTGGGGCGTCGCCGACATCCATGTCTACCGGAACATGCCGGAAAATCCCGACCTTGACGCCGATGCCGCCTCCTACTTTGCAATGCTGGAGCGCAACGGCCTCGGCAAACTGAAAGTCAACTGGGGAGAAGGAATTTATTATCCACCCTACAATATTCCAGAATGGAACCTTAATTGCTATAACGGTGGCGCTAGTGCTGATCATTATTATCTGACATCGCCATCTTATCATATGAGTTGGGGCGAAAAGATTTCCGCCGCTTTTTATGCCAGAAGCTGGCTGGTTGCGCTGAAATACGCCGACAAGGTGCAAACCCTGGAAGGTTGGGCTCAAAGCAACAGGTTCTTCATGGATGCAAATCTGACTCCGTTCGCCCTCCAGAAAATTCCAAATACTTTGGGCAGGCTTCTCGGAAACGCGGACTTCAAGACGGACATCAGGTTTGCGCCATATGTGAGAGCTTATGTTTTTGAGGACGAACAGAAGCGACCAGTGGCAGCAATGTGGAGCCATTTCGGAAAAGTCGACCATGGCCTGGAAAAAGCTCCGACAGCCTTCATTCCGTTCGGCGACGCAAAACTTGAGATATTCGACCTGATGGAAGCGCCTTTGGACATAAAGCCCGACAAAGACGGAATCTGGAAAATTTCGGCCTCGCCTTTTCCTGTTTTCATTCGCGGAGAGCAAGGAACTCTGGACAAATTCTGCGCGGCAATCAATCAGGCGATGCTGGACAAAGCGGGCCTGGCTCCGCTTAGCGTCTGTTCGGAAGCAAGCGCCGTGAATCAGGCCGATGTCAAAATCACCAATCTGCTGACCAGGGCGTTTTCCGGAAGCATCGTCATCAGTTCGGCACGGAAAATCACGGAAAAACTTGTGATCCCTTCAGCGGGAAGCAAAACGATACACGTGCCGCTGGCGGAAAACATTGCCGACAATAAAATCATCGACATCAAACTGCCGTTTTTCATCACCGACAAAAGTTCCGGAAAGGAAATAAGCTCCGACGCTTCGTTCAGAGCTTTTGCTGTCCGAAAGACCGACAAAAAATTTAAAATAGACGGCGACCTTGCCGACTGGGAAGGCATCCCTTTCATCAAAATCGCCAATAAAATCGTCCTCCGGGTGCCCGCCTACGCCAAGGACAAATATCCGAACGGCATTCCCATTGCCGGAGAAAACGACCACTCTGCGGAATATAAAATGACATGGAGCGATAAGTTCCTGTATCTGGCAATAAAAGTCAAAGACGATGTTTTCACGGCAGAAGACAGATGCTCCGTAGGCCAGTTATGGAACAACGATTCGTTGCAGGTTTTCATCGACACTTTTGGCGATGCGCGCGGAAAAATGTCAAACGGATTCGACAGCAATGACTACAATTATGATTTCTTCCCGCGGCGCGACGGATCCCTTCTCGCCTACAGAAGAATAAATCCGGAGAGACAATTGTGCGGCGGACTCAAATCGGGAGAAATCGAAACGGCAATAAAAACAGCTTTCAAAATTCTCCCTGACGGCTACATCTATGAAATCGCCTTCCCCGCCAGATATCTTCTGCCACTGCAACTGAAAGCCGGCTCTTCCTGCGGCTTTGCCCTGTATCTTAACGACCACGATGGAGGATATGTCAAATGGGCGCACACCCTCTCACCCGAGGGAACTGCCGCTAACATGAATCCGCATCTGTATCCTGTCATGCTTCTGGCTGAATGATCGCAATATTAATTTAAGAGGCTTTAAAGCTCCCGTCACATTTCGGGGGCTTTGTTTTATCTGTGTAAAAACCTTTGTTAACATTTTTTACTGCGGAGCTGTTTTATTTTCAGCTTGGCAAGCCTTTCGTTGAGTTCCTTGCCCGCGCGGAATTTAACCTGCACCCGTTCCGGGATGACAACGTCTTTTTTCGGATTTTTCGGATTGCGGCCGACACGGGCTTTCCTGACGACAACTTCAAAGACTCCAAAATTACGAAGCTCGATTGTTTTGCCGGATGCGATCCCATGGGTAAGGCAATCTAGGATTTTCTGAATAATCGCGGCAACGTTGGCCTGAGTCATTCCGGTCGCATCCGCAATCTTCACTGCAAAATCTCGCTTCGTTGTTGACATAATACCATCCTTTTTTGAGTTTCTTCACCAATAAGTTACCATAAACAGCCTGTCAATCAAGGAAGGAAATGTTTTATAAGAATTTCCATAGGCCGGTGAGGACTTTGAGGTCGGCCGGTTCGCTTTTTGATGAAGATGGTAGGCAAGCGCTATTCTCGAAACGGCAAAAATAGAGAATTTCGGGGAAAACCTTTGCTTCGAAGATGTTATAAATATTTTAGGCAGGTGTACCCTCGGTACACCCCTTTAGAGAAAAAGCCTTGAACAGAGAGGAAAAACGTGAAAAAAGCCGTCTTTTGGGAGGCTCCTCGGTACACCTTGAAAATGAGCTCAAACTTGCAAAAGCCTTTGATTTACGGGGATATGCGCGGTATGGTATCTGGCGATATAAATCGCTGAGAGTAAACGCCTTGGAAGGAAATGGCGGAGCATCTTGTATAAAAAACGAAACTATCTCTGTGCTTGAAATACTTGATAATCAATGACTTATGAATGTGGAAATT
>MHBG01000003.1 GCA_001804785.1 Lentisphaerae bacterium GWF2_45_14 | reverse complement strand
CCCGGCGTGAAAAAACAGGTCAACAGTCTCGCGTCCAAGCTTGGAATTGAGCGAAATCTGACAATCATTGAAAGTCTTGACGATGTAGACTTTTCACGGATAGATATAGTCACGAACAACGGCTTTCTCAGACCTATCGATGCCGCATTTATAAACAGGCTTTCTTCCCGATGTGTCATACCGCTCATGTGGGAACCTTGGGAATACAGGCCATCGGAACTCGACCTTGAAGTGTGCCGAGTCAAAGGCATTAAAGTATACGGAACAAACGAGAACGATCCGCGTCTACGTACAATGGAATATATAGGTTATGTTCTGATCAAAATCCTGCTGAATAACGGTTTTTCGCCGTTCAGCGCAAAACTTCTTGCTCTCGGCTGCGCACGATTTGTTTCCCCTGCGGTTTCCGTTTTGAGAAACAGCGGTTATACGGTCGATGCCGTGACCGATTATTCAGATAAAGTACGGCAATTGGATAATTATGATGCCATCCTGTTACTTGAACATGAACGGAACTTGACACTGCTCGGCGGCGAAGACGCATATATTAATGCCGCTCAACTTTCTCATTCGCCGCTGGTCGTGCATATATGCGGCGGTCTTGATGAAAAAGCGCTTGGCTTTCTGAAGGTTATACCCGAACATCCGGCTCCTTTCGGATATATGAGCTTTTCCACGGATTATGCCGACAGTCAGGCAGTTGTGGATTTGCATACCGCCGGCCTCAAGGTCGCCGAGGGAATGCTCGAAGCAAATAAACTTGGCCTTTCCGGAAATGGATACCGGAAATTTATGGAGAATAATTATCCCGCCCTTGCTTTTGATAACCCGGAATATTGGTAAATAAAAATGAAAATAGCGATAATTGGACGAACAGAAATACTTTACGATACAGCAGTGCTTCTGGCGGAAAAAGGCCATGAGATAAAGCTGATCATAACTGCGAAGGAGGCTCCTGAATATACGCGGACGGCGGATGATTTTAAAGAGCTTGCCGGACGCTTGGGTGCCGCGTATCTCTATTCTGCGAAGATTAGCGCGCCGGAAAATATTGAATTTATCAAAAATTGCGGCTCAATAGATATTGCCGTAAGCGTGAATTATTCGAGTGTGATATCTTCTGACGTAACCTCACTTTTTCTCTTGGGGATTTTTAATGCACACGGCGGCGATTTGCCGCGTTACCGCGGTAATGCCTGTCAGGCCTGGGCCATAATAAACGGTGAGGAAAAAATTGGCCTTTGCATTCACAAAATGAAAGGCGGAGAACTCGATAGCGGAGACATTATCGAGAAGAAATATATGCCGCTTGATATTAATACCAGAGTAGGGGAATGCTATTCGTGGATGACTGAGGAAATTCCCGGCATGTTCCTGGCTGCCGTGAAAAAATTGGAAGCAGATAAAAATTGTATTATGGAAAAACAGTCCACAAGGCCGGAAGATGCCTTACGCTGTTATCCGCGGTGTCCCGACGACGGACGTATCAACTGGAAAAAATCCAATATTGAAGTGCTTCGGCTTATAAATGCTTCGTCAGAACCATATGTCGGGGCATTCTGCGAATATGTCGGAAAGACGATCCGCATCTGGAGAGCAAAACTTTTCGAAGATGATGAAAAATATTGTGCTATATGCGGGCAGATAGCTTCAATTGATAAGACATCAGGCGCAATGATAGTGATCTGCGGAAACGGAAAGCTTCAGATTGATGAAGTCGAGTTTGACGGGGAGCGCGGAAAACCTGCGGGATTTATAAAGAGCGTCAGAGAGAGGTTGAAATGACCATGATGCGCAGTTTTAAGTCATTCATCAAACGTCACAGGCCGCTTTTCAGAGCGGCATACTTTTTTTACAGGCTTTCGAATCTCCTGAAAATGTTTATTTTCAGCAAAGTACCATTTGCCCGTAAATGGAATTATCTCAAATGCTTTGTTTCCGCCGAGCTTGGTTCAGGGAAGTCATACGGTTCCCCCGTGCTTCTTACAATAGAACCGACAAATATTTGCAATTTAAAGTGTGATATCTGCGAGACCGGGGCAGGGGTTCTTGAGCGTGAAAAGAAATATATGAAATATGAAGAATTCTGTTCCATAATCGATCAGTTCGACAAAAATCTCAGAACGCTCTTCTTCTATTTCATGGGTGAACCATTCCTGAATAAGGACGCATACCGCATGATAGAATATGCCGTAAAAAAAGGAATATTTGTTTCGACGTGTACAAATGGCGATTTCGCGGAACCTGAAAATTTGGTAAATTCAGGGATTCAGGAAGTCAATTTCCAGATTGCCGGAATGACTCAGGAAGTCCAGAATGTTTACCGTAACGGAAGCAATCTTGCAAAAGTGTTTGCCAACCTGGAAAAAGCCGTCGAACTCCGCAACGCCGGAAATAAAAAAATGGATATAATCCCGGGATTCATATTGATGAAGCACAATGAACATCAGGTGCCTGATTTTGTCGCATACTGCAAATCGCTTGGCCTTGATAGATACAACGTAATAGGTACTTGCGCAAGGACTATCGAACAGGCTTCAAGGTATCTGCCGTCGGATAAGAGTTTCTGGGTATACAAAGAAGACGAACTCGCGCAGGGACGGCTTGTCCCGCTCACCCGTCCCGACAACTTCTGTCCGTGGATTTATTTTTCCGCATCGATCATGGTGAACGGCGACGTTGTTCCATGCTGCCGCGACCCGAAAGGCAAGTTCATTCTCGGCAATGTATTCAACAATAAGTTTTCTGAAATATGGAACAATGACAAGTACCAGGCAATACGGCGGGCCGTGGCAAAGAATTCAAACGATTTCAAGCTCTGCCAGCTTTGCCCCGGCGAGCAGGCCCCTCGGGAGAATGCCTGATGATGAATATATTAATGGTGCAGGCAAAAACAAACTGGTACGATACTACAAGGGAAGACGGCCTTTTTGTAAATTTGAACTTGGGTTTTTTACGGACGGCAACTATATGCAAACGGCTTAATATCGGGTTTGACATTGTTGACTGCAATAATTTTAATACCGGAGTTGGCGATGTCCTGAACATGGCGGAATCGAGACAGCCTCAGCTTGCAATTATTAGCCTTGATTTGAACGCTGTTGACAACGCATATAGAATAAGCCATGAGTTGAAATCACGGCACCCCGATATAAAAATAATGTGGACTTCGCTTGGCATAGGTTTCCTTGGCCCTTTCGTTGTTCTCTTTAAAGAACTGGTACTCAAGGATGACATGATAGACTTTGTCCTTTATGGAGACGAGGGTCGGCTTGATGTGTTTTTTGAGGAATTTTCAAGAAACTCTTCCGCGTTTTCCGCAGGCGGAATCGGTTACAAAAAAGACGGCGAATTATTTTTCAATCCCTTAAGCAAAAGTTCCGAATACATAGAAGAAGATTACAATGCCGTTGATATGGAGGATTATATCTGGCGTTACGGACATGAGATTATATCGTCTAAATATGTAAAAAAACAGCGGATTATTCCAGTCGCGTCTGGTGTGGGTTGTGCTTTCGCCTGTTCTTTCTGCATAAATTCGAACAAGGAATGGAAGCAGCTCTTCAAGACAAAGCCGCAAGAGATGCTTCTGCGGCAATTGACAGGACTTATTGATAAGTATAATCCGGATGTCGTCTGGCTTCAGGACGATAACTTTTTCATCAATAAGGAAAGAGCAGCGGCTGTACTTGAACTGCTCAATTCCAGAAATGTTAAGTGGTGCGGACAGGGACGTCTTGAATACTTCAGGGAAGACTACATCAACGAGGAATTCTTTAAGAAATATATGGCCCCCGGCGCCCTTTGGTTTGGGGTCGGCTTTGAGACTTTTTCCGATACTCTCAGGGCGAAGCTTAATAAAAAAGCATCGACAGAGGATCTGGAGAAGGCTGCGCTGCTTTGTAACAAATACGATGTCCCATTCAATCCCGCATTTATCTATGGAACAATAGAACAGACTGCTGAAGAGTTTAAAAATGATGTTGCAGGTCTCCTTGAATTTCACCGGAGATATCCTAAAACTACGTTCAGCTTTCAATTATGGCGACCCTATCCCGGCACTCGGGAGTTTGCCAAGGTAACCGAAAAATACAAACTGGAATTTCCATCATCTCTCCAGGAGTTTAGAATTTTCAGTATAGAATGTCTCGATATGGACAAGTATTATCCATGGCTTGATAAGAAGCGTCGCAGTCTGCTTTCTTTCGGGGCATTTCTTGTCGCCCTTTATTGTGTATATGGACGCTTCGGCAGGAACCTTATTTCGGATATTGCATACAGGCCTCTCGTTTTTTGCATGAGGTACGAAATATTTCCGGTATTCAAAGTTATTGGATTACTCTGCCGTATTCTGTCCAAAAAGGTTAAAGGATGAAAAATTTGGATAAAAAACTTAGACTCCTGAGACTTGCCCCATCAGGCTGCTGTAGCCGAATATGGGAGAAATTCGGTAATTTCAGGATGTTCGAACAGGACTGGATTGACGGGCTTACCGAGTTCAATCTCAGGGTTTACCCCAATGGGACATTCAATGGAATTTTTAAATACGCCGACAATTTTCTGATATATGAAATCTGCCGTAAAGGGATATTCAAGGCGTTGTTGCCACTGCTCCTGTTTTTTAAAGCCATTTATCTAATAAGGAAATACAGAATAAATGTCGTTCACTCGAATGATATATACTTTTTCGGCTTTTCTCTTCTCTTGGCCGCAAAACTTTGCCGGAAGCCCTTCTGCATTTCGATTCATGCAAATCACCTGAAACGCGACGAACTGGATAATAGTTTTATTCCGCGTCTCATTGGGTTGACCTTTCCTGCGAGATACTGCGAGAAGATAATTTACCGATATGCCAATCTTATACTGCCGATCAGGGAATCCATTGCAAAGGAAATAGCGTGTCCCGAAAGCAAAATAAGAATATTCCCACATGTATTTGATTTTGAGGAGTTTGATAAAGTTACACATGTCGATGCAAAAAGATTATACGGCATTCCGGAAGGCTCTCCAGTGATTGTGCATGCCGGACGCCTCAGCAAAGACAATTACGCCTCGGATATTGCGGGTATCGCGATAAAAGCCTGCGGCTCAGATGAAAAAGTTTATTTTGTTATTTGCGGAAACGGGCCGGAAGAAAAAAACATGAAAGATAAAGTTCGTGAGGCGGGATTTGAAGACCGTATATTGTTTCCGGGCGGCGTTCCGAATGATGTTGTTTTCGAATTGCGAAAACAGTGTTCTGTAAGTCTTTGCCTGATGGCCGGATTCAGCCTGATCGAGGCATGTGCCGGAGCAAGACCCGTGATTTCATATGATGTAGAGTGGCACCACGAGCTTGTGAAAGACAACGAGACAGGCTTTCTTATCGGAGAGAACGACGCGGACGCGGTTGTTGGGAAAATACGATATCTCCTCGACAACTCAGAAAAGGCCGCTGAGATGGGCAGACACGCCCGGGGGCTTGCCGTTGAAAGGCATTCACCTCAGAATGTAAATAAGATAAAAAGTGAAATATACAGGGAACTCTTAGCGTTATGAATGAAAAAGTACTGGACAGAATAAACAATGGAAATGAGTGGTATGTTTATGAACAGCTGCTTAGTCTGAACAACCCCCGTCAGACAAGAGTTATTAGAAACAGATGGAAATTTTTTGACAAGATTTTGGAGTACAAGTATAAAGAATGCGGCGGGCGCAAGCTCAAACTCTTAGACGCAGGCTGTGGCGACGGAATAAATCTGACATATTTTACCAGTAAGGATTTTCTGGAAGTGCATGCGTGCGATTATAATCCTTTGAGAGTTGAGAGAGTGCGGGAAAAATTTGCGGGGCTTCAAGTCTCTCAACAGGATCTTACAAAGCTTGATCTGCCGTCTGACAACTTCGATGTGATATTATGCAGTCAGGTGCTTGAGCATATTCCCGAAGATGAGAAGGCCATTGAGAACCTTAAAAAATATTTGGCTCCGAACGGAATACTTATTCTCGGAGTTCCGAACGAAGGCTGCTTCTTCGCCCGTCTCAGAAACAATGTTCTGGAGCCGCGCATTGCCAGGGAAACAGATCATGTGAATTTCTATACCTATGATAAATTCCTCGGGAAAGTGGGAAATGCCGGGCTATGTTTGCAGGAATGTTTTTTTGAAGGCTTCTTTTGTCCGCACCACAGGATCAATGATATTATGGGGCGGTTTGGAATCGGATATGCATTGCTGGAATTTCTCAGAAAAATCATTCCTTCGCAGAGTGCCGGATTCTACATGGTTGCAAGGGGGAAATCATGAAGATAGCTCTGGTTAATCCGCGAGGCACAAGTACTCCCGAATTAAGTATTCCGCACGGATTGCTTCAAATCGGTGCGGAACTTGAGGCCGCCGGCCATGAATTCAAGATAGTCAATTACAACGATATCGATATTCCGTTGAACTATGAGCCTTTGAAAAGCTATGACCTGGTGGGGCTTTCAGTGAATACCCTCCAGCTTGCGCATGCGAAGAAGATAGCTGAAAGTATCGGGGATTCGACTAAAATTGTTTGGGGCGGAATTCACTGTCTTCTCGACCCGGAATCCATCATGAAATCTTTTCCCGCGCATTTTCTTGTAAAAGGAGAAGGCGAACAGCCCTTGCTGGATATTGTCCGGCATCTGGAAGGAAAGGAAAGCATAGACTGGCTTGCCGCCAGAAAGGGAGTATGTTTTACCGATAAAGGCCGCAGAATTGAAAATGACGCGTTTTTCAATGAAGACCTGAATCAGCTTCACGATATAAATTATTATCGTCTTGACAACCTTGAAAAATATCTGTATTCGCAGAACTTTTACGTGCCGGGCGCTGAAAAACTCGGCAAATTGTCAATACTGACTGCAAGGGGATGCCATTGGAACTGTTCTTTCTGCATCAACACCCTGCTGGCTCGCCACGGAGGGACGTACCGGGCAAAGTCCTTCGAAAAAATTAGACGTGAAACTGAGCCTATTATAGATGGTTTGGGAATTCGTTTTTTATTTCCGGCAGATGAAGATTTTTTTCTGAATAAAGGGATGCCGGAAGCTATAATGGGGTATGCAAAGGAGAAAAACTTTTTCTGGGGCGCGAATTGCAGATATAACTATTTTGTTGAGAAGATAATCAATAAAGGAAAACTTGCCGAATATGTCGATGGCGGACTTTTCTTCATCGGAATGAGCATTGAAGCGGGCGATGAGGAAATAAGGAATTCCATTCTGAAAAAGATGGTCAAGGATGTTCATATCGACAATGCCGTCGATACAATAGAAAACAGCGTTGGAAACCGTCTGGCGATAAACACAAGCTTCATTATCAATTTCCCGGGGGATACGCAGGAAAACAGGTTGAAAATGCTTCTCATAATGGACAGGCTGAGCCGTCATCTGAATATTGTTTTTTCCGGGCCGCAGTCCTACAGGACTTATCCGGGTTCGACATTGTCAGAATTGGACAACGAAGCTCAAGGTTATAAAACCGGCGATATGGAATATTACATAAAAAGCGTTTCAGAAAGCGGTACTCCGTTGTCGCTTATGGATAACTCGACATATTTTTATACGCAGGCAGTCAATTACTTCTTCAACCAGCGTTTTAAATTTTTTGAACTGCATGAAGACAACGGCCGTTTTTCCCTTCACTTGACGACTAGAAAGAAAAAAGCATCTTTGGTTAGAAAACTTTTCTTATTTGCCGTAAATCTTCTTTTTATTCCGGTGCTGATTCGCCTGCGTTTTAATTTCTGGGGCTGCTTTTTCGAGCCTTTCATTGTCGGCTGGTGCATGAAGAGAATAAATAACACATTTTCGCTTTATCAACGATTAACAGGCAGGCATAAATGAACGACAGAATTGCGGCAACAGGGACAAAGGCGGTTTTTTGGGATTCACTGGCCTTGTGTTCAAGTCAGATTTTTGCCATTCCTCTAGGGATTCTTGCTTCTGCTCTAACCGTAAGGCTGCTTGGAGCTGAAGAATATGGATATTTGTCCGTATTCCTGATGGTGGGCGGGCTTTTTTCTCTTTTTGTCGGCAACTGGTCAAGTGCGTCACTGATTCGTTTTGGACGGGAAGAGTATCAGAAAACAGGAAAAATAAACCGGACTGTATGGGCAAGGTATATTTTGTTTGCAGTTTCGTTTGTGCTTGCTATTTCCGTGCTTTTTCTGGCTGGCGGATATATAACTCGCTATATCGGCGGAGGCGGCGGAATATGCTTACTCCTGATAATATTGCTTACCGTTCTTGCTCAGGATGCTAATTCCTCTTTTTCATATATGCTTCAGGCTGTAAAAAGGATGAAAACATATGGAATAGCTCTTTTATTTTCGCCGTTTTTTCTGATTTGCGGGCTTGGAGCACTTTTTTATCTTTACGGAAACAAACTCGCTTTTCCCGTGGTGGCTCTTGTCATGGCACTCAGTACCGCCGCAGCATCGTTTTTGATTTTTCTTCTGCTTCCGCACAAGGCGCTTTTTCCGGTTGCTTTCGATAAGACAATGCTTAAAGATATTTATCTTTTTTCCTATCCTGTGATTTTCGGCAATATTGCTTTTTATGTGGTCAACTGGGTTGATATGGTTGTGATAAAGTACTATTTCAGCATGAAAGACGTCGGGGTCTATCAGGTGGCTTACAATGTTTACTCGATGGTTGCCAATCAGATGTCTATCATCAATACCATAATGCTTCCGCTTTTTGTCTCAATGATTGCTTTGGGAAAAGGATTCCTGATAAGGCGTTATATCCGCAGTATCGTTCCTTTGTTTTTTCTTGGCGGAGTTTTGCTTGTATGCTGCGGCGCGAGCATATCGCCGCTGTTCTTTCATTATGTTTATGGTGATGCCTTTGATGTTTCGGCCTGCTATTTTTCGGTGTTGTCGTTGGGGTTGGCATTTAAAGTTCTTGTTTATCTGTACAGCGGGATATTGATAGCCCATAAACATGTAAAACTCAGTATTGTTGCCGGGGTGATCGGGGCGCTCTTGAACTTCGGAGGGGATTTGCTTCTGATCCCATGGTTGGGGCCTGTCGGGGCTACCGTGGCGACATCGGCGGGAGTTCTTGCCTGCGCCATACTCTATCATATTTTTATAGAAGTAAAAATTACGAGGTCGCCATCGTCGCTACGTATTTTCCTTTTGACGATTCCTGTCTTTATTTCGCTGGCGATAATTTACTTTTCTGATATCTTCCTTGCTCCGCTGCTTGTTGTATTGTCCGTCTTTCTGTCGGGCTTTTTGCTGGCGAAGGGACTTAGGCTTTTTAAAAAGGAAGATATGGAACTTCTAAAGGATATATCGATGCCGATTTTTTGCAGGAAGCTAGTTGCTAAAATATATGGAATTCTTTCAGTGTGAATGATTTAAATTTAATTTACATTATTGTTCCTCTGTTGTTGATGGTATTTTTTCTGTTCAGGATATTTCCTGTCTGGAAGAACCGCGACCGCGGCTGCGACGCCTTTTATTTTCTGCTCTGCGCTGAGACGTTCAACAAGGAACGCAAAGTGCCTATAACTTTGCCGTATTTGTATTTGCTGGAATATCCGGAACAGTGGTATCCGCCGCTATTCTCGGTATTTACGGGAATGCTCCCGCAGGACTGGCTGAAGAAACGCTTCTGGCTGCTGAATCATCTGCTGGATGCCGTGGTAATGCTTCTTCTTTTTGTTCTGACATTCTTTCTGGCGGGACTTCCCTGCGCCTGCGCGGCAGGACTGATTTACGCGCTTAATCCCGCGCAGACTTTCGAATTCAGTACTATGACGTCGCGATCGCTGGCGCTACTTTTTTTTATATTCTTTATGTTTTTCGGAGAACTGGCGCTGCTTTCCTCTCTATGGTATGCGGTGCCTGCTGTGTTACTTGTTGCAATTCTGATATATACACACAAGCTGACAATCCAGCTTTTATGGTTCCTATGTGCCTTTCTCTCGCTCATGGAGTGGAATCTCCTCTGGATATTGCTTCTTGCGGCGGGCTATCTTCTTGCCGTAGCGGTCTATCCGTCAATGTTCTGGAAGATACTGAAAGCACATTTTGACATAACAAGCTTCTGGTACAAAAACTGGATGTATTTAAACGTAAACCAGGTGGAGGAATCTCC
This sequence comes from Lentisphaerae bacterium GWF2_45_14, assembly GCA_001804785.1. Classification (GTDB taxonomy): domain Bacteria; phylum Verrucomicrobiota; class Lentisphaeria; order Victivallales; family GWF2-45-14; genus GWF2-45-14. The sequence goes on along the minus strand of MHBG01000003.1, from coordinate 31,253 downwards.
GATCTACGGGACTCCGAAAGAAGTTGGAAAGCGCAACGGCTTTTTCAAAGGGAACTTCATTGCGATGTGGCTTTTTCTTGGCAGAAAGGTATTTACATCCAACCCTTGGATACTGACAAGCCTGATGGCGTTTACTGTTTGGGGCAGTCTGGGCCGACTTGAAGATTTTCTTTTATTCGCCGTCCTCGGGATATATGCGTGGGGCGGGCTGACCCTTGCGGTCCCTGCTTTGCGCTGTCTGGGAGAGGGGACTAAATACGTAAAATATGCAAAACCTTTTTCCTTGCTTTTGACCGCATTGCTCTTCATGGAACACGCATCGGTGTTCCTAGTCGGTATTATCATATTATGCGCACTGACGGAACTGGTCTATTATGCCGCGGTCTGTCGCTTTTTGTCGAAATCAACGGTTGATACGCTTGATTCTGAAACTGTAAAGGTCATAGAAATATTGAAGGCCGATGAAAACGCGCGGACGCTTTGTCTTCCGCTTCATCTGGCAGATATGCTGGCCTATTACTCAAGGCGTCCGGTATTGTGGGGAACTCATGTTTATACATTTAGGGATGTTCAGCCCTTTTTCCCGAGGATACTTGAACCTCTTGACTTCTTCGTGAAAAAATATCATTTAACCTATATTCTGCTCAAAAAAGAATATGTTATGCCTGAAAAACTGAGATTAGAAAATTTAGAGGTTGTTTTCGAAGGTAAAATTTATATCTTGCTAAAGGCTTAAATTCCCGCCTCTTCTGCAACTTCTTACGCGGGATTCATAATTTGAGCGTAATATTCATCTTGGGTAGATTGAATATTTTTAGATGGAAATATGCGCTTAGGGGCTAAGCGCACTTTTCCCGCTTCCTTTGTCGCAGATGTGCTTGTTTTAGGCGGTGTCTTTAGCGGTATGGCCGGTGCGGCAGGCTTTACAACAGGTGCCGGTGTCGGCGTGACTGTCTTGAACGCGTCTGGTAATTGCCGGATTATCAGCTGCTTTATTTTTTCTTTTTTGAGGCTTTCCTTATCAGCTATAAATGCAGGGAACTCTATACGGTTTTTTACTTTTTTGCCTTTCAGGGACATATCGATGAGCTTTATGGATTCATAGCCAAGCTCATATGGGTTTGAAATTGCCAGAGCGTCAACTTTGCCGTTTTTAAGTGCATTCAGAAGTTCCTGATTGATTCCGTATCCTACAATTTTTTTAGGGCCTGTTGTCTTTCTCGTTGAAAGCACATTCACCATGCACTGGGTAGTTATTTCCTCAGAACAGAAGAACCCGTCCGCAAATGAATACTGTGCCAATATGTTGGCTGTTTCGTGGGCGGCCTGCTGATAGGTGGAGCCACTGTATTGGCTTGATATAAAGATTTTGATTCCCGGCGCGCTTTCTTTCAGTTCGTCGGTAAACCCTTTTTCGCGTTGGAGCGTCGTGTCATTGTCTGCCGCGAGCGGAATTACCACGACTTTTCCCTTGCCTCCGAGCAGTTGTGACATTTTCTTCGCGCAGAGTTTCCCGAGATTGTAATTATCGACGGTGACATAACTCAAATATGTTGATAATTTCAGTTTACTGTTGGCAAGTATGATTTTTATGCCTTTTGATTCTGCATCTTTGAGCGGCCTTACGAGTGTTCTGTCGTCGAGCGGCGAAACGATGATGGCCGTGACCTTGAGATTTACCATTTCCAGCACGGTTTTTGTTTGAAGGGCATTGGTGTCTTGGTTGATTATTGCCGGGCGTTTTATATTGTAGTTTAAGTCCCTGGCTCCCGCGTCCACGCCTTCACTGAATGTTCTCCAGAAGCTTTCCTGCCCCCTTGTAATGAGGCCTATACTCGGCCTGTTGGAATCGTCCTGGGCGTAAACGAGTCCCGCTAAAAAGGTCACGGCACAGATGGACAAAAAGTTGGTTGCTAGTCTTCTCATAAAAAGATCCCCCCTATTTTTTTATAACATTGAGTCAAATTATTTTCAAACAGAACGATATTTCTCACTGTTGGCATGGAAAGCCTTCTGCATCAAGGCGTGCCCCCGCGTCAGCTCCCTCTTTCATCGCTGCTTTTCCCGGCGAAGCCGGATTGAGCCTGTAGTCTTTTTTTAGCAGACTCACAAAGCCTGGAGGCTCTTCCAGAACGTTTTTTATTGACACATTTTCAAGTCCGCTTTCAGAAAGAGACGTTATTCCTCTTACGAGGTTGAAGTTTCCGAAGTCAAATTCCTTTACTGCCGCCGGATTTTCGGGTGCATTTACTATGGAGTTTTCTAACTTAAAGCTTCCGTTGAAGGAGCTTGAAAATACAAGTGGTTCAGTGTCGGGCGAATATATAATTGAGTCGTATATTGAAATATTTGAACCGGCTCCGCAGTATACAGCCGGCACTTGTCCCTTGGTGGCTCCCAGCTGAGGGGCAAACGTACAGTTCCTTACTTTTACATTAGGTGTGCCGCCTGGGACCATGATGTTTGTTATGAGGCAATTTGAGACTGTTATCTCGCCGCCGGATATGTCCAGTTTTCCAATCACCGAATCAATAATCACGCAATCACTGAAGACGATGAGGCTGTTACACGTTATATTCCTGATAATTATTTTTGGGGAATCGCTTACTCTAAGCTCCTCAAGCAACACATCTCTGGAGCCTTGGATTACGACATTTTCAGCCTCACAGGATGATATGCTGTTTGTGAGATACCTACCGGGTTCAAAGGAAAGGACGGTCCCGCTTTGAAGTTTTTTTACTGCTTCATGCGCGCTTTCGGTACCATCTCCGCCTGAAGGACTTATTTTTATTTCCGTGCCTGATGCTTTTTGTGCTTCCGTGCAGATTTTCTGGATATGGTTTTCTTCTTCACTGGCGCCGGTTTCTGAAGCCCTTTTCTTCCAATCAATTATTGAATTGGAAGCTTCTTTTCGCTTTTTCTCGGAGGCTTCCTTTGCTTTTTGGAGGGTTGCTATGGCTTTGCCTGCTTTTTCTTCAAATTCCGTTCCTGCGAATCTTGGCTTGACTTCTTCAATTAATTTTATAGCTGTTTCAATGTCGCTTCGGGACGCTATGGCCTTATTTCCCACCGTTCTCACTTTTTCCCATATTTCTTCAGGCGGGGCCGTTGATGATATTCTGATTCCTGCAAAAACTAGCGTATTTTCGGGTTGGGGATCTTTTTTCTCCGGAACTTCGTCTACGTTTTTTTTCGGTATCGGCGCATTTCTGTTGATCTTGGCGAGTTTCTCAGCGTTTCTGAGTTGTGTCTGGAGCAGCTCTTCTTTTTCTCTGGCGAGGGCCAGTGCTTTTTTGTTTTTGTTTTGAACGAACAAAGAGGTCCCTGCTATTATCAATATAAGCAGGAAGGTTATGGCGCCGACAAGATAGAATGGCTTAGCTTTGTCGGGTTTTTCTTGGCGGCTTAGGGCTGAGTTCCCGGGATTCACCGGTAATTTTCTGCCGTTTCTTTTGGCGTATCCCTTGCCGGGCGATGACAATTTTGTTTTAGGGACTGTCTTGCTGACTCTTCTGCTGATCATTATTTCTTTTTCGGACTGGGTCAGGTGTCTGCTTTGGGTCGTGTCTTTTTCCGGCTCGCTGACGGAGGGCATTTCTCCGGCGAGTACTTTTTTAATGTCGCCGATAAGGACTTTCCAGTTGAGCGGTCTTAGTTTTTTGTCTTTTGCCATCATTGCCGAAATGAGCCTTGAACACTCTTTGGATATCTGGTGGTTTCGTTTTCTAGCCGGAGTAAGTTGGTCGGTAAGATGTCTAGCCAGAACTGTTATGGCACTTGATGCCTCGAAGGGTACGTGACCAGTTACAAGGTGATAGAGGGTTGAGCCAAGAGAATATATATCTGCCCTGCAATCTATGTCGGGTTCCACTTTTGCTTGTTCGGGGCTCATGTAATGAGGGGTGCCGATGATCATTCCAGAGTGGGTCAGGGAGGCATCTTCCGCCATTGATTTTGATATTCCCAGGTCGGTGAGTTTTACAATCCCGCTATGAGTCATCATTATGTTTCCGGGATTTATATCGCTGTGAATAAGCTTATAAGCATCCCATGCGTAGGCGAGCGCTTCTGATATCTTGAGTGCTATATTCAGAGCCTCTTTTTCGGGGAGAGTTTTTTCCCTTTCCAGCCTTGCTTTAAGGGTTTCCCCGTCAACAAAAGCCGTAACAAGATAGTATATTCCATTTTCCACTCCGGCATCGAAGCCGGTTACTATATTTGGGTGATCAAGCTTTGCGGTCGTTTCGACTTCTTTCATGAATTTAGCAACGGACTCGGGGTTTGTCGTCATTGCAGGCGAGAGTATTTTTACGGCAACCGTTCTTCCCATCGCGGCGTGGCTGGCTTTCCAGACTTCACCCATTCCGCCCGAACCGATCTGCTCTTCTATCGTGTATCCGGCAAGTTTCATTCCTGGATAGACACCGGGCATCGGAACCATGACGGTGCTTTCACATTTGTAGCACAAGGCTAGTCCGCCCTTGAGTTCCTCTTCAACCATCAGCGGCGTATTGCAAAAGGGACATGCGAAAATAATGTCAGCCATCCAAAACTCCCGATATTTCAGCTATAAAACAAGCTGATAAGTGTCATTAAGGATAATAGCACGCTCATTCGAAAAATCCAGCTACTTTTACTTACACGACTAGCTTGGGAAAAGAACTTTTTTAGGACAACTCCTCCAGTATCCGGGTAATGTCACTGTCTTCCATGTGCCTAGGGTTGAGTTTCATGCTGTTCGAGCGGCAGTTTTTCAGGATAAAATCAAAATGCTCTTCCTTGAGCCCATAGCTCGTGAAAGTCACCGGGATGCCTAGTTTTTCCTGAAGTTCTACTGTTTTCTCGATAAAATCTTCGGCGTTTTCAAACCCGATGGCACGTCCAATTTTAGCAAATTCTGTCTCGCATGCCGGCAGGTTCCATTTCAGTATAGGCACAAGAAGTATTGAGCAGGCGGCTCCGTGAGGCACCTTGAGAAGACTTCCTATTGGATGCGCCAGTCCGTGTACCGCGCCAAGCCCGCTTTGCGCGAAGGCCATTGCGGTTATCATGCTGCCCTCTGCCATCTGTAGGCGCGCACCAATATTGCCCGGGAACATGAAGGCCGTAGGCAGATTATGGTATATTTTATTTATCGCGCACAGCGCCAGTGATTTAGAAATAGAGCAGGCATTCTTCGATACGTAAGACTCTATGGCCTGGGTATAGGCGTCAAGACCGCTGAATGCCGTCAAGACCGGCGGATTTGATAAAGTAAGCAGCGGGTCTATAATAGCAAGATCGGGGACCATTGTATTGTGCCTGATGGACTGTTTTATGCCGGCAGACGGGTCTGTAAGTACCGCATTTCTGGTGATTTCAGCACCGGTTCCTGCCGTTGTCGGGATTGCCGCGAAGAAGAGGCCTTTTTCTTTTATTTCCCTGCGATTATAGAAATAGTCCTCGGTCAGGCCTTCTTTGGGAATCAGACATGCGGCTGTTTTCGCGGCGTCTATTACACTGCCTCCCCCGACTGCGATAACGGCATCAGATTTATTTTCTCTTCCTTTTTTTATAAGGATATCAACCTCATTGAGCGGCGGTTCCGGTGAAATTCCGCAATGAGCGATCACGTCTCGTGATGGAAGCATTTTAATGATTTCATTTACGAGTCCCGTGTTTTCAGCATGCTTGCCTGTGACTAGGAGTATTTTTTTTGCGTTTTTGGGCAGTTTTTCGTGAAGCTCCTGGATCCGCCCGTTACCGAAAAGGATTTCACTGGGATAGTTGAGAACGTAAGATTCATTCATTTTTAGGCCTTTCAAACTTCAGTCATATTGAACGCGATACCGCCGATTACGAGAAATGATACTATGTAACAAATATCTATTGTACAGTCATGGAAAAGTTGGTCCCACGGAATATCGCGCACTACGGCAAAGCGCCATATGTCGAGATATCTTGTCGGCAGAAAGGCGTGTATGTGCTTCATGAAGGAGAGTGAGCTGAGTATGTAGCTAGTGTAATATATTCCGAGTGATATTACTATGGTGTGAGAAACTTTTTTCGTTAAGGCCGAGATCATCATATTCATGGCCACAAGATAAATAGTGGAGAAGCATGCAAACGAATACATAAGCAGCAGCTTAGTGAAGACAACCTTTTCTGGCAGTATGTATCTGGAGCCGTTGCGAAGGAATATTTCGCCGAAAATAACCACATCCCCTGTCGCCCCGAACATTACGGACCCGCATGAATAACTTACGAAAAGCAGTGCTATCACAAGGAAAAATGAGTAGAAGGACATCATGAAGAATCTGGAGAAGAATACATTCCACCTCGAGACCGGTCTGAGCAGCATTGTCCTCATCTGACCGTTTTGAAGCTCCCCTGCCATACTTGTGGCGGTAAATATGGATATTATCATCGGGAAAAGTACATATATTGCAGGGACTAGACATGTCATGGAAAACGCTATTCCGTTCAGTAACTCTGCCGCGGCTTCGCCCTCTATTTTTTTCTTTGCGTTCCTCATTCTGTGCATTATAAAGCCCAGGCTGCTCAGACAGGTAAAGAACAGCACCACGCCCAGGCCGGTATAGTGCAGTTTCTGCCTGATTAGCTTTTTGTATTCAAGCCCTGTCAGGGCCGCCATCTTTTTTATAACCGGTAAGTTCAACAAAAATATCCTCCAGTACTTTCTGATGTTTTGCTATTCCGTAGAGCCGGATTTTATTATTTACCAGTTTCTCTACCAGAGGCGGTACTATATTTTCCGAACCCTCTATGAGAAAGCGCGAATATTCTCCGGAATCCTCTTCCGTAAATATTTTTAGATTTTCACGTGCAAACAGATTTTTGAGGAGTTCTCTGTCCGGTGTAAGTATTTCTATACTTTCATGTTGCTTCATCAATTCGGATACTTTCCCCTCGCAGACCTTGTGGCCTTTGTGTATTATTGTTACGTAATCACATGTCTGTTCGACTTCTGAGAGCAGGTGACTTGAGAGAAATACGGTGATTCCATGATTCTCAGAGAGCTGCCTTATCAGATTTCTAATGTCGAGTATTCCATGCGGGTCAAGTCCGTTTACCGGTTCATCAAGAAAAATGAGCTTATTCTCCGGAATCATCGCCTGCGCGATGCCGAGCCGCTGCTTCATCCCGTAGGAAAAGGTTTTTACCAGTTTGTTTCTGACCTTGGAGAGCCCTACAATGTCGATAGCCTTTTCTATCATGGTTTTGTCAGCGCATCCCGAAAGCCTTGAGAGGTAATAGAGGTTCTCGTAGGCAGTCATGTACTCGAAAAAAGCGGGATATTCGACAATCGCTCCTGTTTGCGACATTATTTGGTCCCTGCTCATGAATAGGTCTTTGCCGAGGATTTCCACCTCCGCGGAATCAGGAGAAAGGAGTCCCAGCAGTATTCTTATTACCGTTGTTTTTCCCGCCCCGTTGGGCCCGAGGAAGCCGTGTACGGAACCTTCTCTCACGTAGAGATCCAGATCATCTACGGCCTTAAAGGTTCCAAACGACTTGGTTATGTGCTGTGCCTTGATTGCCATTTCAGTTATTAGGGTCTTCTAATTTTCTTGTTACTCTTCCATCGGAATAGAGGTAGTTTTTGCCAAGTTTTCCATGGAAATCTTCCGCATCGCCCAAGAGCGGTGTCAGATATTTCTGTCCGGATATTTGTATCCTTATTTCTTCTATTTTTCTGTCATTGAACCATATATCCCATTCATAGCTTGTTCCGTATCTTTTGGCGTAAGTTTTTGCATCATATTTTTCCTTGGTATCGGCGGGACACTCGAAAATTTTCTTTGAGTCGGGCGATAGTATATTAGGGATGCTGAGCGGATCATTCTCATCGGCTCCAATTCTTACGGCCGTGGGGAGTCTGCCGTTATAAGCACTTACATAACCGTTTACGAGTATGCCTATTTGCTTAAGGTTATTCATGCATTTGGTCTTCTTGGATTGGTCTGCTGAATTTTTGACCGCCGGCAGAATAAGTCCCGCGAGAATCGCGATTACACTTATTACAACGAGCAATTCAATAAGTGTAAAAAACAGTTTTTTCATGTTTCTGTCCTTCCCCATTTAGAGTGCGTTAACGTTGTTCAACAGCTCGTTTATGGCAGGATCGTATGTCTGGCGTTCCTGCGCCGTAAAATCGTTATAGTATGTATCAAGCGCTTCCTTTGCTTCTTCTTTTCCTTCTTCCGAGTTCATTTTATCCTTGGCAGCATCGCGTGATTTCTTGTCCATATTCTTGAACTTTTCCCTTATTTCATCGACCATTTTCTGGACTGCTTCCTGTTTCTGCTCTTCGGTCATATTCTCCGTCGCTTTTCTAATCCTCTTGATGCGGGCCCTCATTACTTCGCGGGTAATGACCTTTCTTGTTTTCGGGGAGAGTTCCTTCATCGTGTTTCTTATATTGTCGAGGTCTTCCTGCGAAATGGCTTTGGATCTTTTTCCGCGCACAACATTCAGTATATGACCAGAGCTATTGGCCGCGTTTGCATCCTCTTGTTCGGTGAGGGAGAGGATGCTGTTTTTGATCTGGTCAACTTCCTTGTCTTCGCTTGGGCGGATTATGCCGTATATTACAAGTCCTGTAACGAATAAGGCTGCGATAAGCAGGGAGATTTGTTTCTTCTTTTTTGCCTTCGCTAGGGTATCGCTTTTTCCTTTAGCTTTCATCTGGTAATATTCCTTCTTGGTTTTTCAATATATTCAATGCATTCCTGGCAGCTTCTGACTCGGCGGATCTTCTATTATTAGCCTCGCCGTTTGCTATCAGATTATTCTTGATTGAAACAGATACGGTGTAATTCGGGTTATGATCTGGCCCTTCTATCTTGAGAACTCTGTATTTTGGTGCCATGTTCCAGTGCTTTTGGGTAAATTCCTGAAGATCTCCTTTGGGATTTATACTTTTTATGAGGTCAATCGGTTCAGGGAAGTGTGTCGCGATAACTGGCATTACTATTCTTTTTACATCTTCCAGGCTGGAGTCAAGGAACATAGCACCGAGGACGGCCTCATAGGCATCGGACATGGTGGAAGTCCTTTTATTGCCACCCGACTCAAGTTCTCCGCGCCCGAGCAGAATGTAGCTATCGAGTCCTATCTCCTGGGAAAGTTTATACAATGCGTTTTTCTGGGCGAGCGCTGAACGCATTTTGGTGAGTTTTCCCTCCGGCTCTTCAGTGTATTTCATGAAAAGATATTCCGTAAGAATTATCTCCAGCACCGCGTCGCCGAGAAATTCGAGACGCTGGTTATCATAGCTTAAGCTGTTTTCCGCCGAATAGGAACGGTGTGTCACCGCCTCCCTCAATAAGCGCGGATTTTTAAACGAGTATCCTATTGCGGTCTCAAGTTTTTTTATGTCTGCCGCCATCTTTTTTCAGATTCCCCCATGTTCCATTCCGTTGTCTTGTATTTTTTTTCCGCCAGGTCGGATGCTTCTGTAAGCAGGGCATCATCAGGCATGTAGGAGATAAAATCTAATGCCAGAATTTTAATAAATCCACTAATAATTGTTTTAATTAAAAGATTTTTATTCCCATCTGATGCGTCAAGTGATATGCTTCCCTGATGCAGTATTCCCTTTTTTGTCCGGCGTTGTGCCGAACCGGCAAATTTTCGCCCCATGCTTATCACGTCGTAACGGGTCGGCGTGGTGAAGCACTGCATTGTAGCCCTGTCGACCGGGGGCATTTCGTCTGGTGAAAGTCCGGCCTCCTTATGCCCCAGGTTTTCGAGGGCGTTTAGTACGGCGTGATGCAGGACATGATAACTGTCGAGCCTGCCAAGTTTGTTTATCGTGTGTCCTGCCGGTATAATAACCGTATAAGTAAGGTCCTTGTCGTGGTATACCACTCCGCCGCCTGTTGGTCTTCTCACTACTGTATAGCCAGGGGCCTCTGCCGCCGCAAAATCCTGCACATAGCCGATGCTTATGGAAGGCCTGTCCCATCCGTATATCCTTAATATCGGCATTTCATCCGGGCTGCTTTTTTCCAGAAGAAGCTCATCTATTGCCATATTCAGAAACGGAGATCTGTCAATATCTTCCCATAGAAGCCATTTTTCTTTATTTCCCATAAGTTTTTCCTAAAAGAAATTCTCGATTCTCTTTATGAGTGCATTGCGGGGGAGGGCGGTTCCCGATTTGTCCGAATAAGGCTGGGAGAATAGCGTGATGCACTCGTCTAAATTGCTTTTGACGCCGAGTCTTGAGCCAATTTCCATAAATGAGGAAATTACCCTTGAGAGCTCGCGAATCCGGCTCTTTTCGCTTATCGGCCTTTTCTGTATCCGAGCGGAATCAAGGTCCCATAATCCGTATGAAAAGCTGCCGCCATCTTTTTTTCTCACGAAAATATTGCTCATCTTCAAGTCCCCGTGAGCAATTCCATTCTCATGTAACCTGGCAAGATAACTTCCGACTGTCGCGGCGAATTCATTTCTGATAAAAGATGTGCTGTCATTATGAAGAATCTTATGGAAATCAAGGGTCGGGATACTGTCGCCGTAAAATTCAGAGATTAGGTATCCGTCTTGCAGGAGTCCGGCCTTCCAGCGACACAGTACCGCAGCCGCCTCAGGGACGGGAATTTCACAGGAATTGAAAAGGCAGGAATTTCTAAACGCCTTCAAGGGCCGCGGAATGCGGAATAGATATCTTAGCGAATGGCAGAACCCCTTGTTATTATACTTCTTTAGAAAAAAATCGTGCCCGTCGAGCCTTATGAGTCCTGCGAACGTGGTACTTGAATCTTTTAGCACCGGACTGACTCTCGAAAGAAAGGCTGAGGGATTATTCAGGACTCGCAGCAACTCGGGTGCGGAGTATTTTTTTCTCAATATTGAACAAGACAAGGTCGTTTTGAAAACGGAGAACTCGTCTCCGTCTTCAAAACATTTGTCCTTAATGAGATATAATTCAGAGCACATCAGAGGTTTTCGATTACTAAGTCTCCGACCTGGTTTGTTGAGTATCCCATCTTCCCGGCGGCCATCGACTTAAGCTTGTTGCCGGTTATGAAGGATGCGCTTTTTTCTATGGCGGCCGCCGCTTCCTCTTCTCCGAGGAAATCAAGCATCATTGCGCCTGCAAGTATTGCGGCAAGCGGGTTTATCACTCCCATTCCTGTATACTTGGGCGCTGATCCGCCTATCGGCTCAAACATGCTCAGTCCTGCCGGGTTGATGTTGCCTCCGGCCGCTATGCCCATTCCGCCCTGAGTTATCGCGCCGAGATCGGTGATGATGTCGCCAAACATATTGGTGGTGACAATGACGTCGAACCATTCAGGGTTTTTTACCATCCACATGCAGGTGGCGTCAACGTGACAGTAGGCAGGTTTGACTTCCGGGAAATCCTTCGCTACTTCATAGAAAACCCTTTCCCATAAATCAAATACAAACGTAAGAACATTGGTCTTTCCGCAAAGAGTGAGCTGAGCAGTCTTGCCCTGTTCTATATCTTCTTTGCTGAGGCCTCTCCACGGGGTGGCTTTTGTATGACGTTTGTTGGCGAGTTCAAACGCATAACGGATACAGCGCTCGACCTGCATCCGGTTGTAGACCATTGACTGTACCGCGACTTCGTCCTTCGTCCCCTTCATGGATATGCCGCCCACTCCAGTATATATGCCGCCAGTGTTTTCGCGCACTACGACATAGTCTATATCTTCGGGTGTTTTTCCGGCGAGCGGTGTTTCGACTCCGGGATAAAGCTTTACAGGTCTCAGGTTTATATATTGATCAAGAGCAAAGCGAAGCTCAAGGAGTATCCCCTTTTCCAGTATTCCAGGCTTTACTTTCGGATGTCCTATCGCACCAAGCAGAACTGCATCGAACTTCTTGAGTTGTTCAACAGCATCTTCCGGAAGTACCTTTCCCGTCGAAAGATAGTATTCGCCGCCCCATTCAAATTTCCCAAATTCCAAGTTGAATGAAAATTTTGCCGCCGCGGCTTTTAGAACTTTTACGCTCTCGGCTGTAACTTCCGGGCCGGTGCCGTCGCCGCCGATGACCGCGATCTTGTAGGTCTTTCCTGACATTTACACGTTTCCTTCTTTGTTTTGTTTATTATTGAAACCACCGTGCCGTAAGCGGACGAAGTGAGCGAAAACGGCACAGTTTTATCCAGCCTTAGGCTGGTGAGTTATTGTGTTTTTATATCCGGGCTCGCAAAAAAGAATGGCAGCGGATGGCCTTTTATCTGGGACGGGTCCCTGAGCACCTGATAAATTACAGCACTCATTCTTTCGAGTTCGACAGGATCACATTTGTCGAATATCACCAGAGGGTTCCAGTTAATTGGCTTTACTTGCAGGACTTCCTCAATATGCGACCCTCCGTTTTCTTCCGGCGTAAGCCTTGTCTTTGAGAAGAGCCTTTTGAAAAAGCCTGGCTTTTTGAATTCCACGGCTCTGGCACGATTCAACTCATCCTGGCATTCTGTTGTCGGCCCTGACGTTTCATTCAGCATGTCAAATTCTCTCTTTCGCTTTTCTTCTTCCTCATTGAGAAAGTGGCGGTAGTTGTCAACTTCTTGTGGTGAAAAGACTTCTACCGAGAATCCAAGAAGCTTCAACAGGCATTCCGAAAGTGGATGGGGTTCCGGAGTTATAAGAGTTGCCCTGCTGATTAGCCTGTGCTTTAATGTCATGGTATTCTGCTGTTTTGACATTACCTTCATTATCATCTGTCCGCGTTCGGTTATATCCGGTATCTGAACCGTAAAGCGGGTGAAGTCTTCTTCCTTCATCCCAATTTCATTAAGAAGACCCCTGAATACGGGATAAGTGATCTGGCTCTTGAAGTACATATCGGTCACAACGCTTGAAAACTCGTTGGCTATGTGTACTACCTTTGCGAGCATCGAGCTGTTTTCTGGATTGCTGTGCTCGGCGATTGCCTTTATCGTGTCTTCCGGAATGTTCCATTTTGTCAAAAGCAGCTTGCTGAGTTCATTGCTTCTTATTCCCCAGGTCGCCTCTTCATACTGGAAGATGTCTTCAGACGTATGTACTCTTCTGAAAATATCGGCCTTCTCCTGCTTTTGCGCATAAAGAACCAGCCGCCCTATGTCATGGAGAAGTCCAGCTATGTAGGCCTCGTCACCGTCAAGTCCGACTTTCTGTGAAAGTTCGCGCGTTATGTCGGCCACCAAGTAGGTATGGAGCCAGAAGTTAAGGATATCTATATTCCAGAGCCTTATCTTGTTTGTGTGTGCGAAGAGGAGCGTTGTGACGGCAATATTTCTCACGGTTTTCGTCCCGAGTATATTTATTGCCCTGTCTAGCGTCCTTATGTTTCCTTTGAATCCGAAAAAGGATGAATTCGAGAGTTTCAGCACCTGTGCTGATATGCTTTGGTCATGCCCTATTATTTCCCCTATCTGCCTGCTGCTGAGCTCAGAATCCAGGCTGTTGATTATCTTGAACAGCAAATCAGGCGGGGATGCCAATACTGATTTGTCCACAAGCTGGGATATTTTTTCACTGTCCATTCCAACCCTCCATATATATATAATTAAACATCTTTTTCCCACAGAAGGAGTATTGTCCCGGCAAAATGTCCGTCAAGGAAGAACGTTGATTTACGGATCTCCAGCAGACGACCGTCCCTGCTTAACTCCATTGATTCCTTTTCAGTGTCTTTTATAAATGTTCCTACTGTTTTATCAGAGAGGAGTTCCTCGCTTTTTAGTCCCCATATAGGGATATTTTCAAGTTTAAGGAGTTCTATCGCCTTGGGATTTGCCATTACAACTGTGCTTTCATCATCTACGCCGATTACGCCGACCGGCATCTGATCTACAAGTGCTATTCGCATTTCCGACTGCTTGACGAGCTGTTGCACCTTTACGCTCAGATGATGCGCAATCGACTCCAGTTCCAGCTTCTCTTTAGGGGAGTAACGCGACTCCGTATTTTGATTAGAAATCTCTTTGTAGGAGTGGGCACGTCTTATGGTTTTGCTTAATGCCTCAGAATCGGCTTCCTCCAGGATGGAGAAGTAGGGCATGTCGTCGTCCGTTTTCCCGAGAAATATGATTGCGGCGCTGCCGTCAATCTTCGCCAAGTTGCCGGACTTGTCTATCACGGCGATATCCGTGGCGCCCGGGTCCGCCTGGTTCTGTGCGTCGCTGACGAAGCGCCAGCTCACTGTCCAGTCGGTTGAGAGCTTCTGGAGGGTCTTCTCTTTCAGCTCTTCGTCTGATATTTTTAAAAATACATTCATGCCGTACGGAGTTCCAGTTTTTAGTTTTAAACGGTACCCGGAGAGTCACCAGTGTGGGGCCAGTTATTATGCTCAAAACTGTCACACGCCAGGCCATAAATAAAACCTTGTCTATGCCAATAAAAAACGGTACTTCATCAAAATGCCGACCATATTCGTAAGATAACTGCATATTAATCAAGTTCAAGTTTACTCCGTGTGAATTTGCGCTACTCTATTCCCCCACAGGATGCATGAACCCGCAGGCGCACTTTTAAAGTTTGAAAAGTGGCTAAAGCCAATTATTTTAGAGGGGTACGGCTATCGGGAAAAAGCCTTGCCGCGTTCAGCATCGTATAATGATTTGTAACGTATTGAGGATATAAAATGATTATTGCCATCGCTTCTCTTCTGGTCGTCATGGCTATCTCCTTACTGACTATGCGCCTTGCGGCGATGGCTCTGATTCTTACAGGAATGTCCCGGGAGTCCGCACGCTTTCAGGCCCGTTCCGCGCTGGCGGGCGTTGGCTTCACCACAAAGGAAGCGGAAATGGTAGTCAATCATCCGGTACGTCGCCGGATTATCATGGTGCTTATGCTGATAGGTAGCATCGGTGTTCCAACCGTTGTTGCGTCAATCGTTATTTCCTTTGTCACCACAGCTCAGGCGGAATATTGGTGGAAGCCCATGAGCCTGCTCGTAGGAGGACTGGCGGCGCTCACAATTTTGGCCAGAAGCCGCTGGGCGGAAAGGCGACTGAACAAATGGTTGGCATGGGCGTTAAAAAGGTGGACTGATTTGGACGTCAGGGACTACGTATCTCTGCTCCAGTTGCAGAATGGATATGCCGTTACGGAAATGCTAGTAAAGTCAAACGACTGGCTGGAAGGAAAGACGCTTCAAGACGCGGCGCTTTCCCACGAAGGTGTATTGATTCTGGCTATTTTGCGTCAAGACGGAGAGTACATTGGCACTCCCCGTGCTGCTGACACGATTCACGCCAAGGACGTCCTAGTTCTCTATGGGCTGATCGAACGTCTCAGGGAGCTGGATCAGCGAACCGCGTCCGCGGGAGAATCCGCTCATCAGGAGGCCATTTCTGAGTACGTCACCCAGGCCGCGGAACAGAAAATGTCGAGCAATGCATCGGAGGTTCCGGAGCACAGGGACCCCAAATCTCAACGCTGACGCTCGCTATAAAAAGCACATAAAAGAACCGGAGCCAGGCGCATACCGCATACCGCATACCTCACTGGGGGTAGTTGGGGACTATATCACCCCGGACGAAACCTATTTCGGTGCTTGTAATCCGTGCTATAATGCTATATGATTATTCGGAGCTTTTGCACCAATCTTTGATTTAAAAGTACTCCAGCTTAGGGGCTAAGCGCATTATGTCATACAAAAGGAAGTGTTATAGCGCCACGGACATCTTTTACACAGTGGATTGCACCCATTTTGAATCCCATGCCTGAATTTTTCCATCAATTTACCCTGCCACACATCAATAATATTGTCCGTAACTATGTTTCCCGCGTAAAAATCATTGAAATCTACGCACGGAGTAATCCTGCCGTCAGCCAATACCTGCATGTGCTTGAACGGGGTAATGCAGAAGCCCGCCTGATTCTCTTCGGGTTTGATACCGTCCTGAGCACAGTACCAGTCCAGAACGTTTTCCGGCGTTTCCTCCCTGGGAAGGATGCAGGTGTCCAATCGGTAAACGCCGCGGGAGATATTTCCCTTCATGATGCGGATTATTTCCGGCAGTTCATCGATATAGGACTTCCAGTCGTCATTTATCCACGAAGAAACATTCCTGGCTTCTATGGAAAATTCCGAAGAAAGCCACTGACGGTATTTCTCAGCGTCCGCTTCATTTGTAAAAATAAGGTTCTGGACAATGAGATTATCGAGATTCAAATTCTCCAGCTTGAGAGGCAATTCGGGCAGCAACTTGCGGTTTTGAGAACTGATGACGCACAAGGCTGACTTCTTGACATGCGGCCCTATCGCAAGAAGACCTTCTTCTATCTTTTTAAAAAGGCCGGGGCTTCTTCTTATTCTGTCGTGCTCCTCACCGAAGCCGTCAATCGAGACAAAAAGGACTTTGACGTATTCATTTATGAGTTCCGCTTTTTCCTGCAACATGGAACCGTTGCTGACTAGGCCAATTCTGAAGCCCAGCTTCCCAAGCTCAGGAATCAGGGTGTCAAAATCCCTGTAGAGAAGCGGCTCTCCGCCCCAGAGTTCCAGGGAAGGAAGCGGTATGTTCCTCTGACGGCAATAGTCGGCGACCGACCTCGCCGCCTTGAGCCATATTTCAGGAGAAATATCGTCATTAACGGTCTTTTTCCTGTTAAAACCATGCTCTCCCCACTGCCCGCAGAAAGAACACGCCAGATTGCAGCGCGACGTGAGCTGAAAGTGGAGAAGTTCAAGAGAAAGCTGCGGGCTCATAGTACTGCCTTCAGGTAATCCAGTGAACGGCGGAAACCGTCTTCCGCGTCTCCTGTATTTTCATATTCGATGAGGGCCGGGCCTGAAAAGTCTTTTATGGCGGCCATGAGATTTTTCCAGTTCATTTCGCTTTCTCCGCACGCGACGGGAGTCAGAAAACCTGTCGCGGTGTTCCTTTTGAAATCTTTGAGATGCATATAGTTTACACGTGAACTGACAGCCTCAAAGAAGTTCTCAGGCTTCTCAATTCCGACCGCGTAAAGGTTGGCGGGATCGAAATTTACTCCCACATTAACGGGCATTTCTTTCAGCAGGTCGACAAACATTTCAAGTTCTGTAGATACGCTGTGAAAGTGAATACATTCTGTTTCCGAAACCCTCTCCACTCCGCCGTGTGTTTCTATTGCGAGCGCTATTCCGTACTTTGATGCGTATGCCGCAGTTTCCCTTATACATGATATCATTGTTTTCCAGCGATTCCCTTTTACCTCAGCAGCGGGAGAAAAACCTGCAAATATCCTGAGTAACTTTGACTTTGTCGCAGCCGCGATATCAATCACCCTGCAAAGTTTTTCTACCTCCATGCGGCATTTTTCTTCATCCGCCATCGTAAAATCATTTCCAGCCGCCGCGCATTCCGCGCTTATTCCGTATTGATTAAAGAGTGCCTTGATTTTTAGTATATCGTCCGCCGTGGAATCAAGCTGAAGCTCATTCGTCGGATATCCCGCGATGCTGAGTTCCAGCAGTTCAAGCCCCATATCCTGCGTTATCGCAAGCTGTTTTTCTATCGGCGTTTCCCTGAATCCCCAGGCAGCATTTCCGATCTTCATAATAAAACCTCCTTATTCCTGCCAGTCGAATAGTATTTTGAAAACTTCTTCGCCTTTTTCTTCCTTGTACTTATAAGCCTCGGCGCACTTTCCAGCAGGCCATATTTCGACCGGAAATCTCGATGTATCGAATCTTCCTTCGCTCATCCACTGTAGAATCTCTTCTTTGCCGCCCGGCGCGAGGGCACAGGTCATCGTAATCGTACAGTTTTTGGTAAACCACTTATTGTATCCATCCATAACAATCCTGCCGGGATAATCTCCCTGAAGATGTATATGTGCCGGTTTGTCATCTTTGTTCCAGCCGCCGTCCTTTATAAAACGATGAAGAGTCCCCGGCATCGAGGCGTTGCCTGAGCATTCGATAACTGCATCAGCAAGTTTCCCGCCGCATATCTCCATGAGCTTTTTGACTTCGCTTCCGTCAGGGGCAAGCACGTGATCGGCATAGAATGATGCTATTTCTCTTCTGAACGGATGCGGTTCCAGAGATATCACTGTTATTTCGGGGTAGAGTATCTTCAGTATCTGGATAGCGCTTATCCCTATCATTCCCGCACCGGTCACGAGCACTTTTTCATTCCCTTCGAGGGGGATTCTCCTTATTCCTTTTAGTGATACGCAGGGCAGATACGCAAGCACGGCCTCTTTGTAGGAGAGATTCTCAGGAATGACAGCAACCGAGTCAAAGGCACCAGGTGCCGTAAATGAATCCTTTACCACATATTCGCTGTTGCCGCCCCATGCCGCACAGATGTCCCCGAACTGCCGGCATTCGTTTATCATTACCCTTGTTCCCTTGCTGATTCCATCCGAGCCTTCGATGACTTCTCCGGCGTTTTCATATCCGGGTACAAGCGGGTAATAGAGCGCCTCGGCTGGTTGTAGCCCCATCCATGTCTTCATATCCGTTCCCGAACTTATGGCGCTCATGATTGTGCGGCATATAATCCCATTTTCATGAACGGGTGTAAGCTTTATTTTCCTGAAGCTTGCCTGCCTCGGTCTTTCGATGACGATTGCGTTTGATTCACTGATACTCATAATCATTTTTCCTTTCCGGGTGTTATAAATTCCGCGTTGATGAGATATTCTTTCTTTTCCGGGACTTTCCCTGAAATCATATCAATCAATATCTGGGCCGCCGTGCTTCCCATAAGCTCGGTATCCTGTTTTACGTAAGGGATTGCTCCGGTTATTTCCTTAAAAGCGCCTGATAATGACGGCCTGTCGAAGCCTGTGATACGGACTTTCATCCCATTGAGCATTTTTTTTTCTTTCAGTATATCAAGTGCGATGTCAATATAAACAAGCGAGTCGAATATCAGTGCGTCAGGCGTTCCTTGTGAGAATACAGTTTCTATTGCCTCCGTGGTGGAGCGTCCTCTGGAGATTAACTGCTTGTCCACCTTCAAGTTCCGTTCCTTCATAGCCTTGAGAAAGCCCTGAAGTCGGTCGTTGATAATAGCATTTTTCTCATGGCCCCCTATCCATGCCATTTTCCGGCAGCCGCATGATGCGCAGTGTTCAACGATCATAGATGAGGCGGCGTAGCTGTCTGTCGCTATATAAGGGATATCCTTGAATTCCGGAAGATAATTATCCAAAAAGACCATCTGCGGCTTATCATTTTTCAAAAGCGAAGTCACCTCATCTGATTTGCCCGACGGACAGAATATAATCCCGTCAACTTTTCGGGAAAGCATTCTGGAAAAAAAGGAATATTCCTTTTTCCCGAAGTACGAATTCCCGAGAAGCATCAAGTAATCGGTCTCCGTCAGTTTCTTCTGAATACCTCCGAGCAGTTCTAGGTTGAAATAACGTTCGAGGTCTGTCAGTAGAACGCCTATTGTATTTGTCCGGCCTGTCCTGAGCTGCTTGCCAAGCTGGTCGGGAACACACCCCTCGACCTTTATCTTTTCCATTATCTTTGCGGCCAAGGCCTCGTTTATTCTCTGCTCGCGCCACTTATTGTTATAGACATATGAAACCGCGGCCCTGGAGACCCCAAGTTCCTTTGCTATCTGCGAAAGTGTTTTCACCCGAAATATTCCTTTTTGCTTACACGAGTAAGTATATTGCGGAAAAAGAAATTTGTCAATAGCTTTTTAGCATAATTTCAGTCGATCGGGCCCGGCCAACAGGCTTGAATGAAAAGGTGAAACATCCTAGGTTATCTTTGCGTCGCAGTGCAACGTGTCCTGCCATCCAATCCTCTGACTCGTTACCAGCGGGTCGTCTCTTTGTACCCAGATTCGGGAATGTAGGATTCTTTGTATTTCCAGCGGAAAGTCTCCATGATGTTCGCATAGAGCCTCACCCACCTGAATATCTCCTTATAAAAAGGAAAGACAGGGGCGTACCAGAGCAGTCGCCATTCTTCTGAACGCCTTTCACTGAAGGATATTACGGAAAACAGGGTTACGAAGGTCATCACTATATACAACATATATGCAGCGAAAAGTGCGAAGACCAGCAGCTGAATACTGTATAAACACATTATAGTAAGGTAGATTACATAAACAAACGGGAAAATATAGTCCATCATGTACCCCATGAATATCTCGTAGAATTCACCGAACCTATAGCGCCAGAAGGCCCTCAGCATGTCGCCGTGCTTGTGGAAATAAGTTCTCACCGTTCCTTTGTCCCACCGCACCCGCTGTTTTACAAGTGTTTTGAGATTTTCGGGTACGGTCGTCATTGCTATGGCGTAAGGAGCAAATACGATGTTCCAGCCGCATTTCCTGACCTTCAGCGAAATATCAGCATCTTCCGCCAATTCCGGGTCCCAGCCTTTGAAGTCAAGGATCGCCTCACGCCTGAACGCGCCGAACGCGCCCGATGCCTGCATCGTTACATTGAAGAGGCCTGTCCATCTCTTCCACAGACCTATGGATATCAGGTACTCTACCGCTTGAAAGTTGGTCCAAATGCTTTTGCTGATATTCCTCACTTTTAGATTTCCCGCGACAGCTCCGACTTTTCTGTCGTGGAACGGCCCTATCATCTTTTCAATAATGTCGAAATCATAGCTGGTATCTGCGTCTACGCTTATTATGAATTCGCCTGTAGAGACTCTGAACCCGAAATTGGAGGCCACCGGCCTTCCGGCTCTCCCCGTTTTTGAATTATTTCTAAAAAGCCGGATAAGCCCCTTTCTCGCATATTCTCTGCAGATGGCATAAGTCTTGTCGTTGCTGTTGTCGTCAACGACTATAATCTCTTTATTTTCATAGGGCAGATTCAGGAGCGACTCTATCGTCGAGCCGATTACCTTCTCCTCGTTCCTTCCTGCTACTATGATGCTCACGGAAGGTTTTCTTTTCATGAACTCCCGTTCCGCTTTTTGATTGCCAGTCTTTACCCCGAGATAATGTAGGAACGGCAAGAGCAGAGAGGGAATAAAATATCTGGGGATTTCCACGAAAACAACAAGAGGAAAGAAAAAGAAAACCCAGTTGTAAATCGTCCGTGATTCAAACTGCAGCAGGGCATAGTCCTTCAAGGATATGACCATATCCTCAATTGTGTAGAAAAGCTCCATTCGTCACTTCCTGGTGTTTTATTTGAAGAAGGCTTTTCCTGTCTCGCCCGGGCTCATTTCGGGCGGTACTTCGGAATGATCAAGTTCAACAACAAGGAAAAAGTTTTCTTTGGAGAGGAACCCGTAGGATATGATCTCTTTTGGCGGCTGTTCCAGTTCGGGGCGGACATTGACTACCAGCGATTGAATATATTTCCCGCCCATTCTGATTTTTACCTTCTGCCCCCGTCTGATATCCTTTTTGTATTTCGCCTTTACGTAGGCCAGCAGTTTTATTGTTTTGGGGCTGTAAATGGTGAAAATCTCCTGGCTTATGGAAAGAAATTCCCCCTTGCGGCAAAACTGCCTCATTATGATTCCGTTGATGGGGCTCTTTATTTCACTTAGAATTTCGCCTGTCCCATTTTTCATGCTTTCAATGGTCTTGATGTTCTTTTTAACTTCGGCAATATAAATTTTGGAACTTTCGGATCCCGCTTCCAGGTCCTTCATATTTTTTTCGCCGAACTCCAAAAAGTTTTTCATTGCCGCCTCCGCGGAATCAAGTTCAGACTGGAGGCTTTTCAGGAAAACTTCTGAATTCTTGAAGTCCGCCTCCGCCTGAGAGTACATTCTTTGTACGGTAAGGTAGTCTGTTTTTGAAATTGCTTCGAGATTCCAGAGGCGTTCAGCCTTCTCCATGTCTTTTTTCCTGGATTCAAAAATATCGGATGCCTTGGTAAGGTTTATTTTGCCGCGTTCGAGTCCGTCCTTTGCCAGTTTGAGTGCGAGCTCAATGCGTATTCCCTCCATTCCCATCCGCTCTCGGGCAGAACTCAGTTCGCTTGTCATTGTATCTGAATTTATTTGGGCCTTTATAAGTTCCAGTCTCAATCTGGCCAGTTCCTGATCCATTGCCGCTGCGTTGCCACCGAGCACTCTTATCTTAGCAAGAACATCTCCGCGAGTCACTTCTTTTGAGAGTCTTCCCGATGCAATGTATTCTACGACTCCGTACTCCGTGGATTTGACTGTAATGGAGTTTGCGTTCAGGATTACGTATCCGCTTATCGGGCCTAGGAATATATAGTATCCTAGGATTACCAGGAATATCGCAATCGCTATAGAGACCCACATTTTGAGCTTTCTCAGGATTATATTCTTTTCCTCTGCCCGCTGCATGAGTTCCGGAATTTCCGTATAGCTTTTTTCTATTTGTCTGAGTCTTATTGCCATGATCTCTTCTCTTTATAAATTCAGTTTTTCATATCCTTGAGCAACTCGTAGTCATTTATCAATGAACCTCCGAAATTGCTGAATTTTCTCAAGCGGCCGCATAGTTCGTTTTTCATTTCGGACAATGATGAAAGCTTTATTTCCGAAAGTGTTTTGCCGCTGCCGTACGGCGAGCGCAGGTCTACCTGTGCGTTTATTCGGGCACTGATTTTTTTATCTTCGAGAAACGCCTCAACGCTTTCCGTGTCAGTGCGCAGACTGGAAATATTGAAAGCCCCTGCGTATATGGACAGGGCCTCCGGGAGATTTCCATTTTTTGTTTCCTGGTTTTTGAGGAAGAGGGGAATTTCTATGCTGAGCCTATTTCTTCCGCAGGACTCTGATACTTTTTTTACGGCGGCGAGATAGCTGTCACAAATTTTTTCGCGTTCAGAACTGTCCTTCCATTCCGGCAGAAGAAAGGGTTTTATGTCGAGATCAATGCCTTGGAATTTATTGAACCGCAGGATTGATTCCGTCAGAGCTTCCAATTTTTTCCTTCCTGCCGGCGAAAGGAAAGCTTCTCCTTTTATCAATGCGTTTACACTTATATTCTTGGCGGCGCACTGGTTCAGAAAGTATCTTAACTCGTGGGCGTAGTCTTCCAGGACGCTGAGATTGTTTGGCCCTGAAGATATCAGGCAGTTTATTTCGTTGACGCCGGATTTTTCGCAGAAGGAGAGAAAGGCGTTTCGTTCTTCTTTCGAGCGGATTATTTCAAGCGGTGCCATGAGGTAGATGCCGTTTACAAATGCTTCCTGTCCGGACTTCTCAGGCTTCATCCGCACGAGCAGGTCAGAGACGAGTTTTGCCGATATTCCGCTCGCACTATAAAGGGCTGAGAGTCTTTTGAAGTACTCGCTCCGCATCTGGACGAGTTTTATTTCGGCTTTTAAAAGCTCTATTTCGCTTGTTTCAGTATCATTGATCTGGCTTATGTTCAGTGCATCAGGCAGTGCTGTCTGAAATTCAAAGTTGCCTACTTTGTCATATATTGAGCCTATCCTGAAGCGTTCTTTGAAGAGTTCGGTTCTTGATTCTTGCGTGGCAATAGCTGTTTTCAGGACGACAATGTCCTTATATGCCGCATGAACGCTCGTCTTTATTTCGCCCTGAATCCTGAACTTTTCATTTCTGAGCGACTCTATTTTCGCGCTCCAGTTGTCGTAATAAGAGCGTCCGAGTACGGGAAGTCTCAATGGGAATGCATGTGCCAGACCAAGCAGCAGAAAGTCGTCTATTGCTTTTGACCACTTGTCTATTCCGTAACCATAGGTTATGCTTACTTTGACGCCGTCGGACCTGAGGGCGGGCGGACCCATATCTCTTATTGCGGCGGCGCCGAGCAGCATGAAGTTCATCCTTTGTATGTCAGGGTGATTTATTTGTGCCTGTGCCTGAAACCACTCGAGGTCACGGAGTTCCGGGGCTTGCAAGAGTTTTTCTTTTTCCGGATACTCTATTTTTAGAGGATGCGGAATATTGAGCCCTAGCAGTTCATAGAGCTTATACTGGCAACCGATAAAGGATTCCACCGCGTTATTGTATTCGCTTTGAGCGGCGTTGAACTCATTTTCCGCAAAAAGCACTCTTTCGTTTATATTGTAGCCGGCTTCGCGCTGGATTCTGAATTTTTCATATTTTCCCAAGGCTATTTCTACTGTCCGAGAATATTTTTCGATGCTGTTTTCCCACAGTATATATTCGAAGCAGGAGCTGTTAAAATTACCCAGAGCTGTGTTGACCGTTTTTAGAAATTGGAGCCGTGCGGCTTCCTGCCCGTACCGATCTTGCGCATATTCCGCCAATTTCAGAGGAACATTGGGTATTACAGGCACAGTCATCCCTCCGGTGAGTCGGAGAAAGTTTTCCATGCTTATTACGTCGCCTACATTATCGCGGCTTTCGCCGTCCGGTTTCTTGAGAAATATATAATTATCCGCCAGGTAATATGAGGAGAAGAACGCGTCGGGCCCTTGATCGTAGAGATTTTCGACTGTTCTTGCCATCGATGATTCGTATTCGTAATAGTCTCTGAGAATTTCGGGCGAGCCTCTCAATCCTGACGATATTATTTCGCTGTAGGTGATGGTCTTCGTTCCTGAAATATCGGGTGCGGAGCCCCTTCTGAAAGCGCCGATGGTCATATATTTTGATTTGAGCGAGGTATAAGGCACGGTCCTTATTGCGGAAACAATCTGGCTGGTGTCGGCTTTTACTGTCTTTCCGTCACGGGCCTGATAAACGTAGAAATCCCTTACCCCCTCTTCGTCTTCCTTTACAAATATGACATCATTCGAGGCTGGCAGGTAGAAAGGCATTGAGGCCTTTTCCGCTATTCTGACCACGTGGCCGCCCGATGCATCCATTATATTTACAGACGGTTTGTCGTCCTCTATTGTGGTGAAAAGAATTTCTCCTCCGGATTCCGAAAGAAGTGCTTGGACGTCATCGTATCTATTATCTGTCAGTTGATCGACCTTTTCTATTGTCCATATCCCGCTTTTGAGGTCTTCATTCACCGTAATCCTGAAAATTTCGTAATCGTCCATCATTATCCAGGGGAGCATTGTACCTTGGCGGAGGCTTATGATAATCTCTCGTCGCACTGTTGATGCATCCCTTGATATTTCCCTTGAGTTATTCTTGTTAAGCGGGAAACTGAATTCCACGGCTTTGCTGTTGAAATACCTCTGCCAGAACCTGAGGACAGGCGCGTTGTCATTCCAGCATATAGCCATTATTGAATACGTCTCTGAGAGGTCCGGGCTATCCATATCCAGAGGTTGGAGTCCCTTCATCTCGCTTAACGAGTAAAATCTCATTTTTTCGCGGTAGCTTCCGGAGAAGAGATAGGAAAACCAGTTGGTTTTTTCGTCGGCCTGCGGTTTTGACGGGGCGCCTGGGATTTCCCTTGCTTTTACTGAGTTTGCCTGCTTGTAGAGGTTGAAACGGTCCTCTTCCTGGGTAAGGATTTCCTCGTCATATCTATCCTTGATCCTTGTTTTTGCGCATGAGGCAAGGACCGTGAAGGATATGACCGCCAAGAGGACGAATAGGGGCTTACTCTTCTTCATAAAGGAATATTTCACCCTTTGAAAATTTGCATTTTGTTTCAAAGACATCAAGCGTTTCCTTTAGCACGTCTTCCGGGGCTGAGGGGCTTGTGCCGAGATTCCTTACTATAATCCCGAACGGGGGTTCGTTGCCTTCCTGTATCTTGAGTGATTGGACGAGGTAATCGCGTATGCCTCGGCAGTCGTCGACGACGGTTTCCTGATTTTTTCTGAGGAAGAGGACTGCTATTCTTTTTTTCTCTGTGACCGCCATTATGTCGAGCGGGCTTATAATCTTTGAAATCGCCGCCGCCAGTGAATCATAAAAGTCATCTTTCACGTTTTGAACCCCGATGACGGCTAGGTAGTTTTCATCTTTGAATTCGTTGGACTCTACCGTTTTGCGTTTCAGCATGTAGTTGAAAAAAACCAGATTGTAGCTGAAACGGTTTTCCGACATGATTATATCGTTGAAATTATAAATAGACAATGAGTTGTTTTCTACAGCCTTTTCCGCCCTTTTCGTCGGCGTGTATGAATAGATTCTTGTTATGATTGCTTTTTCGGCCGGCGCAATAAACGAACAGCTGAAACACTTGAAATCAACATCTGGCTCTGTGAAGACATATTTGCATTCATGGCAAACAAAAGTATCCGAGGGCTTTTCATAATCAAGGCCGATGTGCCTGAGGCGCTTTTCACACTTAGGACAAGTTATTTCGTCCAGCGCATTTCCCGTGTGGAAGTCGGATGAAGGACCTACGTAGCCGCAGGAGAAATGATGGTACACTTCTTCTGTCTGAATGTCGAGAGAGGAACATTTTGGACATATTTCCCGATAGTTGAGCGTATGAAACGAGCAGCGCGGGCATATGTTGACCTTGTCTTCAACCTTCCTTGAGAGTATATGATCTTCCGCCAACTCATCTAGGAGTGAATATTCCTCGCCCGGTGTCAACGAAAAATATTCTGTAACTGTCGGATAGAAGTAACCGGTATTTACTTTGGAATTGTATTTCGGATTTATTCCCGGCTGTTGCATAGTGAAAAGATGTTTCAGAAATTCGACTTTTTCTTTTTCCTTAATCTCCTCTACCTGTTGCACCCCCATGAACATTTCTTCATCAAGTATGCCCTTTTCGACCAGTATGTTCTTTATCATATTGAAAAGGCTCTTGCGGCTGAACGGCTTATGCAGCACTTCCGTGAATCCCTTTGCCAGGCATTTGCGGTAGAATGTGTTACTGTTGTCGGATGTGCATATTATGAACGGAATTTCTGAAAAATAGGGATTGTCCCTTATTATCGTCTCAACGACATCAATGGCGGACATGTCTTGCAGGTGCTGCGCCATTATCACTAGCATAACTTCTTCGTGATCAAGCTCTATTATGTCCCTGCCGGACGATACGCATTTACATTGGAAGCCGTGTACCTCCAGAGACCTTGATATGGCGTCCCTGCTCTCCTTTATAGAATCGGCAACAAGAATCTTTTTCATCCCCTGCAACTCCCCCCTATGAATAAATTATATCATACCAATATCTGTCTTGCAATTAAAGAGTATAACTTTTTTTTAACAAACTTGCCTTTTTACTACCCTTTTTATTACCTTTCGCGGACTCTGTTTCAGGGGGGGAGATAAGGACGATGCTATTTTCAAGATGGGAACGGCGCTGCTTGATGAAGCATTCGAATGCGGCGTCAACTTCGCAAATGTGGACCACATTACCCCAGCGCCTATCTTAACACTCTCATCAAAAAGGCTATTAAAGCCATCGCGCTATGAGCGGCAGGAAAAGCAGGAAGGAGAGCCGTATATTTTGTATTCCTGCTTATGCCACGCATACTCTTGGCATTGGAAGAGGTTCTTTTCCCATTTCAGCATGTATGAACTTAAGCAGTAATTCTGATTTTAATCCGGAATATTCAGGAGCGTCCCAGAGATTATTCAACTCGCCGGGATCTTCAAGGAGGTCAAATATTTCACCGTAATCGCGTTTATAATAAACGGTTATTTTATATCTTTCATCCACATACGTTCTGGCATTTATTGTTGTAGGCTGATGCCGATTTTCAACAATCAGGCTGTCTCGTATTTTGTCTTTTTCTCCGGTCCATGCATTTTTCTGATTTACGCCAGTCATTTCTGCAGGTATATCAATTTCAGAGAAAGCCAGAAATGTCGGGGCTAGATCAACAAGAGATTGAAGTGCTTCGGATTTCTTTCCGGACGGGACAGTCCCTGGCATTCTGGCGACAAAAGGGATTTTAATCATGTCTTCATAATGAAACGGCCCTTTTGCAATTAAACCGTGGTGACCGTAGAAATGTCCGTGGTCAGTAGTAAAAACGACCAGAGTATTTTCCGTCAGTCCAAGAGAATCGAGTTTATCCAGAATCGTACCGATATACTTGTCCATCAGGCTTATCATTCCATAATACACGGCAATATCTTTTGCAAGCGATTTTTTGTCGTGAATATGGGATTTGAACCCGTGACAGCCGTTTCCTCCCTTTTCGGCATAGACTGTAAAATCGGGATTTGTTTCCTGGGTCATTCTGAAATGAATGGGATTTTTATCGTGTTCTCCAGGAAAATGTTCCGGAATACTGATTTTTTCAGGATTATACATAGTGTCCCATGGCTCAGGAACAAGATATGGCGGATGCGGATCAAGAAAACTTGCCCACAAAAAAAAGTTGTCGCCATTATTCTTATATTTTTCAAGGAATGAATTCGTCCTTTCCGCAATCCATCTGTCATAATGGAATTCTTCAGGCATGTTCCATTTATGTTTCTGTGGCGGGGTATTGCCGGCAGGAGGCCAAAAGCAGTCTCGCCATGATTTGAAACCTTTTTCTTCCATCCATAAAGCATAATGCTGTCCGACATGGTATTCGTCGGCATGATTTCTGGCTAATTCCACATGTTCGAATCCATAGAACGGGCCGTTGAATTTTTTCCAGAATTCAAGATCCTGCATAAATGGATTTGATTCGAGAGATGGATACTTTTCAGTGGACAATAATTGTTGGAAATGAGCCTTCCCTATCAATGCTGTCCGGTAGCCTGATGCGTTAAAGTCATCTCCGACACAGTGTTCAGATTCGGGCAGTTTTGTTCCCAGGCTGTATGCTCCGTGTTGACTCGGATAGCGGCCGCTTATAATAGATGCCCTGGTCGGAGTACAGGTCGGATTCGGGCAATAGGCTCTGTTGAAGGCTGTGCCTTCTTTTGCGAGTCTGTCGATATTGGGTGTTTTCACCTCGTTGTTATTATATCCCACAGCGTTCCAGTGATGCTGATCACTCGTTATAAGGAGAATGTTCGGTCTTTTTGTCATAATAGATCCTTGCACTTATTTGATTATGTGTTAATATTATAGATGAAAAAAATTGATATGTAAAGGCAGATAATTTTGATATTATTAGCATTTTCTTGACTTATGAACTGGAAACCGCCATTTTATCTTTTTTTTGCCGGATACGGAACTGCTTCGGATAAGAGTTACCGTAACGACGTATCACGTGACGATCCCGGAAACAGGCGGCTTTTATTCACCTATACGTTTTCAGGCAAAGGCACTCTGTATGTAAAAAATAAAAGAATGCCAGTAGGCAAAGGTGATATATTTGTCATTGAGCGGCCTGGCCCATATATATATTGTTATGAGGATACGGAGGAACCATGGGTTTTTGAATTCTTAAGCATAAAATTTACGAATATAGATGGATTACTTCCTCCTGAGTTTCTAGAAAATCCAATCTTTAACATTGATGCGCATCCTGATTTTCTTGCGCAGTTTAACGAGCTTTTAAAGTTAAGATGCACTCCGGATTATAAGCCGGAACTGATACATTCTGCAAAAGCATACGGCTTTTTCCTTTCATATATAACAATCCGGACAAATCCAAAAGGTATTTCTTCTGATGTGGCTGCACAATTAAGGGAATATCTCTTAAGTAATTTTAGCCGCACGGATATTTCGATTGCAGAATACTGTCAAAAATTAAAGTATTCTCACGAAACAGGAACACGTCTTTTTACAAAGACTTATGGGATGCCGCCGATAAAATACCTGCTCGGGCTTCGGCTCAGAGAAGCATGCAGTCTTTTAGAATCAAGCAGGCTAAATATAAAAGAAATATCGGAGAATTGCGGCTTCAGTTCTCAGAATTATTTCAGCCGCATTTTTCATTCAGCCTTTGCGGTTACCCCGGGGCAGTATAGGAAAAATCCAGTCTTGTTCATGGTAAAAGAGGAATATATGATTTGATTCCTCACCGTTGATTTTGCGGCACATAATTTATTTATGAAATAAAGAGCATATATTTAACAAATAGTGTAAAAACATAATTGTCATTTCGAAAACAATGAGTGTATATAAGCATCTCTATCAGCCGCCTGATAGCATTAAGATAGTAGTAGTCGACATTATTTCCAGTGTGTTTATCTCGGGTCGAAAATATGCTTTCACGCTTGCCTTGATAATATTCATGCGCTAACTTTCGGGAGTGTAAATTATAACTTGGATATGAAAATGAAAATCGTGCCGTCAAGAGAGGAATTTAGAAAATACGCGGGGCAGGGGAACCTTATTCCCGTCTATGCCGAAGTCGCAGCCGATATGGAAACTCCGGTCTCCGCATACTATAAAATATCTAGAATCTCCAGTTCCGGTCCGGCGCCATATTCATTCCTTCTAGAAAGTGTCGAAGGCGGTGAGAATATCGGGCGCTATTCCATTCTCGGAAGCTCTCCCTCACTCGTTTTTTCTCAGGAAAAACGCAGGGCGGTTCTGAAAGGAAAGGGAATCGAAACGGAGGTTGAAGGTCGGGACGTTTTTGAAAAAATACAGAATGTCATAAAACAATATAAACCGGTCCAGATTCCTGGCGCGCCTCCATTTTCGGGCGGCGCCGTCGGTTATATTTCTTATGATGTAGTTTCCGAGATAGAGCCTGTCATTCCGGTTCCCCCCGATTCACCGCTCAAGGTTCCTGAAGCGTTTTTCATGATCACGGACGGCCTTCTTGTTTTCGACCGCGTGCTTCACACTATCAAGATAATCTCAAACGCTTTTATAGAGGGCTCCTCGCCGGACGATGTCGATAAGGCTTACGATAAGGCAGTGGAGACCATTATGAGCCTCAAAGCGCTTCTTCAGACCCCTGTACAGTTCATTCCGGCGGATATTGATGGCCCGGAGTTCAAGGTGGAACTCAAGTCGAACAAAACGTTTGCAGCGTATTCGGACATGCTCGAAAAAGCGAAAAAATATATTTACGACGGCGATATAATCCAGACAGTGCTTTCGCAGCGGTTTTCAGCGGAAATTCCCTTCCATCCTTTCGCCGTCTATCGTGCACTCAGAAGGATAAATCCGTCGCCCTATATGTTTCTGCTCAACTGCGGAGATTTTTCAATAGTCGGAGCGTCTCCTGAAGTCATGGCGAAGTGCGAAGACGGCAAAATCACCGTCAGGCCAATCGCCGGAACGCGCAAGAGAGGCGCAACGCCTGAAGAAGATATCACTCTTGAAAAAGAACTTCTTGCCGATCCGAAGGAACGGGCGGAGCATATAATGCTTGTCGATCTCGGCCGCAACGACGTGGGCCGGGTCGCCGAGGCGGGGTCGGTGAAGGTCGAAGATATTATGACAGTCGAACGCTACAGCCATGTCATGCACATAGTTTCCAGCGTAACCGGTAATCTTGACAAGAGCCAGTACGAACCGGATTCCGTAATGAGGTCGGCATTTCCGGCCGGAACTCTTTCCGGCGCTCCAAAAATAAGGGCCATGCAGATAATAAGCGAGCTTGAAAATGAAAAGCGCGGGCCATATGGCGGCACTGTTGCATCATATT
>MHBG01000002.1 GCA_001804785.1 Lentisphaerae bacterium GWF2_45_14 | reverse complement strand
TCCGCGGCATTTTGAAATCCTCCTGATCTCTTTAAAGTTTATATCCACTTTACGCCGCTGTCCAATTTCCGGGGACCACTATAGATATTCAGTCGCGTCCATAACTATTCCTCAAAGACAATTACAGCATAGCCGTTTTCAATGGAGAACGTGTCAGTTTTAAGATAATCGCCATCAATCGTGAATCCCAAGTTTTCTTTGTCTGGTGCAATATAAACCGATTTACATTTTTTATCATCACTTCGTAGTGATATTCTAATGCCGCTTAACTTGACAGGTTCTTCTATCATCTCAATTTTATCGCCACGTTTTTCGGGCACATAAGACATTATGTAAACCATCCGCTTCCCTGGCTGCTCGGTCACAGTGACTCTGGTGAATGACGGCAGATTCTCGGCTTTAACTATCGGCGCCGGCAATAGATCACTTATAATATTGTTTAAAAGATTTTTCATGGGGACTTGCGCATGGTTATAATAATTTATGCAGAGCGGATGAGAAAAATGGACAATATTTCCTTTTCTCGTCAAAGCGGCCTTACCTGTTGTCTTGTCGGGGGGCAGGTAAAGAAACGCATGTTCTCCATCAAAGCCTCTATTATAATAAGGGGCGATGATTTCTGCCAGAATTTTGGTACCTTGGGCCGCTTCAATTTCAGTACCTTTTTCGTATAAAGTCACCGGCATTTCCGGAAATCCGACAGAAAGTGTTTTATCGGAAATGGAGATATACGCAGGGTCATAAGGGGAATCACCCTTAAAGTTAAGGCCCCATTCTTCCATTGCAAAATTTTCCCGGCTTTCGTCAAGCCCCGACCATGCGCTGGATATTATAGAGCCTCCGTTCTTTTCGTAATTTTTTACACGCTGGAGAAGTTCTCCCTTCAACGTTACACAATCCGGCAGTATTATCATCTTGTAGGTTGAGAAATCTTGTGAAACACTCAAAATGTCAAACTGATATTTGAGCTCGTTTAGCATTCTGGTGATTCCCCTGAGAGAATGCTGCTTCTCCCCTGAAGATTTATGGTACAGAGAAAATGAATTTTCAGGAGCAATGACGGCGATATCGACAAGAGCCCTGGCGTTTTCGATCCAAGGCTCTAGTTTCTGAAGCCGCCCGTAAATTTTCTTGATTAGTTCAAACATGGGATAATTAATATCACCACGTGGATGGAAATGGTCTCCGATAGTGGTCCTCATGCAATTGGCAATACCATTGATACAGTCATATTCAAGACTCGCTTCCGTCCTCAAGCCACCGAAATCACCCCATGATTCATGGAAGCGTCCCGTCATATTCAGAATGGGCTTGCCGAGATTCCTCGCATACCGCGCGTAAACGGGCAGGCTGTCGTAACCCCAACCGCCGGTAGGCAGACATTCGTATTCCAAATAAGAGCCCTGTGTCTTTTGTTCTTCAAAGTTGGGACCATTAAAGTAAACAAGAAAATCCTTGCCGACGCTTTTGATGGTTTCGGAAATTCTGTCCTGCAATCTTAACTGTGACATGTGCGCGAAATCCCATAATTCATCGGGATCGGTGTAATTGACCCCGAGTTTTTTCATTTCCTTAACGCACTCGCCTCCTATACATGGCGTAACAGCAAAGCAATCGAAGAAAAACCCGGACGTTTTGTAGTTGGTCGCTATTTCCCTTACCATTTCCAGCAGGTGTTCGGCATACGGGCTGTTGTAACACATTTCCCTGAACCAATGAGAGAGATGCGGCGGCTTGTACGCATAACCTTCAGGATTAACAATGGTCCAATCTCTGTGCATGAGCCCCTCTTCATGACTCAGCCCGACATTGATGTATGCTGAAATCGCAATGTCTTTTTTCGTACAAGCTTCTGAAAGCTTTTCCCATAGGTCGTATTTCAGTGATGGATGACGTATCCCGACTTTGGTATTGTAATAAGCCGTCCCGAGATTGCATCTCGCAGGAAAAACAATATAATCGACACCGCATTCTTTTATCTTGTCTGTAATTTTGTCGAAATCAAACTCCTTGCCGACATCGGGGCAGGCGGGCATTGTGTGAAAGTCAAAGAATATACACCATTTGGGATTATGCATTTTAAGCTTCCTTTCTTAATTATCTATATTATAGTGGCCGAACGCTTGTAAAAAGAACAAAACAACAGATATTTGTGATTATAACACAGAAAAATATGACTTTTTTACAGAAATGAACGATTTAATAAATAAAATCAAATTTTCTCTGGTCGAATTTGAACTTACCAAACTCGATACCCGTTGGAAAACCGAAAATTTTCATTTGACTCAACCAGGTATACCATTCGCCCGCCTTTACTACCCGATTGAAGGCGATGGATATATCATGCTTAACGGCGAAACGCATATTCTCAGACCAGGTGAAATCTATCTTATCGCGCCGTATGCTCCCGTGATGGTTGGTTGCGCGAGACGCCTTGTCAAATACTGGGGACACTTCAACGCGTTTATACTGGATTCCAGCCTTGACATATTCACACTCGCAGCGCCGTTCATTAGAGTCAAAGACATATCTCCGGAATTCACGACCAGCCTTTTCAATATCCTCAGTCGAACCCATGCGAGGCATCATAAGGCATCAAATGATTCTCTCACCGAAATAGAAGGCCGCAGTGCTCTGATGCTGCTATTAGTCCCCTTCCTGAAAACAATACAGGAAAAATCACTTTCAGGTAAGGGGTTTACACGTTTCGCCTCACTCCTCGCATACATAGAAACGCACCTTCCCGAAGGACTGACTCTTCAACGTCTAGCCGAATTCACCGGATTAAACGCGACATACCTTTCAAATCTTTTTGCCGAAAAAATGGGAATACCCCTGATGAAATACTGCAATCAACGTTCCATTCAGCGTGCGATGGACCTGATGTGGAGCGGCAAATATTCTTTCTCGGAGGCGGCATACGGGGCCGGGGCCGAAAATGTTACCGCGTTCTCCAGGCTTTTCAAAAAACACACAGGGCTTTCTCCGCGAATGATGCAGAAACGAATAAACGCCTCGGGACAGGTATTCTAATCCCCCCATATGAGAGAAATATGCTGCGGCGATTTTAGAACATAGGAGTGGCTGCTTGCCGAACGCTTTTGATGGTTTTGGTGGCGCATTCTTGTCTATAATTCCGTATCACCATTATTTGCAGATCTCATTATTTTACAAGTTTGTAAATCTTAGTTTCCCCGACTGGAATATCATCGCTGAATTCCCGTACGTCAGTGGCAATGATCTTGCCCGTCAGACCATCTAGAACTTTAAACTTTCCTTGCAACGAGATTGTTTTCGTCCCCCCGGTTATTGCATGTAGAGTGATGTAGCTTTTGTTTGCATAAAGCACATCAAATGATTTTGAGTAAACGTGTACCCCTGCGTATTCGCATAATCCCATCAGAAGTTCTTTTGAAAGGGGTACCATAGTATAAACAGACCGCCATGACTGGAATTGCTTGACCGCCATTGTGGTCCACCAGAGTAATTATGTCGGCAAGGTGTGCTCCGAATGCAACTGGCGGTATCTGCCCAATATAAATGCGGACAGATTCGAAAAATGGCGGTTGAATTTGCGTCAAAGCTTTTCAACCAAGACCTTAAATGATTATCTTGCCGGATTCAACGCATCTCTGACATATCTCGTTAATCGTGGATTTATGAGCAGAAACCCGTTAAGTATACTATGCAAGATAGACCGCCGCAGAGAATAGCACAGGAAATAATGCGTCATAGTGATATGCGTTTGACGAATCAGGTTTACACGGATCCAAGTTTTTTGGAGACACGCGAAGCAATCAGTCATTTTCCGTCCTTCCTTGGAAAGAGAAACGAAAAGTGTCCACCGATATGTCCACTAAAAATAGTCCCGAATAGTCTTTTTGTGTCAATTATTGACAAAAGTAATACGAGATTATCTGATTTGCAAGTATCTTGTAATGAGTGTGATAGTCATGAATTGCCACGGGGTGACAGTGAGAGAGAAATGGTCGGGGCGAGAGGATTTGAACCTCCGGCCTCTGCGTCCCGAACGCAGCGCTCTAGCCAGGCTGAGCCACGCCCCGAAAATGTGCATGGAATACACGAAACGTACAATGTAATCCATACACAAAGATAAGCAAACATTATTTTAGTGAGATTACAACTTTCTTTCTTGAACCGTCGCCTTCGCTTTCGGTCTTGAGTTCGGTATCGTCCTGAAGTGTTATATGGACGACCCTTCTTTCCTTGGAAGACATGGCCGGAAGTGTGACGGGTTCGCCCCATCTCTTAACTTCTTTAGCGGCATCCATTGCCTGCTGGCGAATTGTTTCCTCATCGGCGAAATCGCCGTCATCGCCGCCATTGTCGTTGTTGTCACGGTAGCTATCGCGTCTGTTGTCACGGTAGTTATCGCGTTCGTTGTCACGGTCATTATCGCGTCCGTTGTCTCTGGAGCGCTGTTCGCTTGGGCCTCTTGGTGAGCGTTCGCGTCCTTCGTTTCTTGGGTTTCTTGAGCGTCCTTCGCCTCTGGGAGGCCTGTCTTCGTAGTATGAACGGCTTTTTCTGGAGTAGCCGTCAATATCGATGTAGATTCTGGGGAACTCTGGGTCGCCCTTGAACATCATTCTGTTGAGCAGTGTCTGCAGGCTTTCGAGAGCCTGGCCTTTTCTGCCAATGATCCTGCCGGCGTCCTCTGACTGTACGATAATCTGGATTTTGTCATCCTGGAGTTCTGCTTTGAGACTGGCGTCTAATCCCAGATAGTCAAGCATGGTGGCCAGTGTTTTCGAGGCTCTGTTCTTCTGTTCCTCGAGCTGTTCTGCGTTTGTGGTCATTTCTTTTTTTCTCCTTCTTGCGGTTTACAGGTACGGGCCGTCATTTTGAAGATGCCGCGGCCTTTCCCTCCTCTTTTTTCGAGCGGTTGTTTATTATGAGTTGAACGATACTTATGGCTTGGCTGATGGTCCAGTAGAGGGTCAAACCTGAAGGCAGGTTGTAGAGGAGGAAGAGCATGACAACAGGCATGAACATCATCATCTTTTGCTGCGCGGGGTCTGCCGATGAGGGGGTAATTTTCTGCTGGAGCACCATCAGCGCCGTCATAACGATGATCAGCGGATGGATACCTATACCCATTATAGTGGCTATGTTATCTGGCTGGCAGAGGTCCGAGCACCAGAGAAAAGACTGGTGCCTGAGTACTACCGCGCCTTCTATTGTACAATAGAGGGAGAGGAAAACAGGGAACTGCATAAGGGCCGGGAGGCATCCCCCTACCGGGTTTGCCTTATGTTCCTTGTAGAGAAGCATCACCTGCTGGTTCATGAGTTGCGGGTTGCCTTTGTGCTTCTCCTTTATCTGCGCGACCAGCGGCTGTAGTTTCTGCATCTTTTTCATTGACTGGTTGGCTTTTTGCGAGAACGGCCATACGGCGGCCCTGACAATGACTGTGAGCAGGATTATTCCTATGCCATAGGAGCCTGTCAGCTCTTTGAAATATATGAGCCACGCCAGGAGCATCTGTGAGAACCATTCGAGGAGTCGCCCGAGGAGGTTGAATACGGGCCATGTCCAGGCAAAAAAGAGGTTCATTATTTTTGTGGAGGATGGGGCGAATTCCTCAAGGTACTTTATTTCCTTCGGGCCCGAGTAATATGTGAATGAAAGTTTTTTAGTTTCGCCGGGCGTTAATGAAAGCCCCTTGTAGACACCGGCTATTGAAAGAACGTAATATCTCGGGTCCGGCTTTGACGGGCCGACACCGAAAAAGCTGAGCGGATTGAATCCGGGCGCCGGAAGAGCGGAAAGAGGGGCAGTCTTGAGCTGACGTGATATATTATTCCCGCCGTCGAAGAGGTTCTGTGCTTTCAGGATGCAGGCGAAATACTTGTTGCTGGCGGAAACCCAGCCGAGTGGAACGCTCAACTTGTTTGTCTGGAATAGTTCTTCGCTTTGTTTTAAGGTGGTGTCGGTATCTATGACCTTATTGGACATTGGATCATAGGCGCTTATATAGTGATATTCGCGTCTGGCAGCATCTCCCGACACGAAAGGGAGAGGGGCCATTCCGCCCGCGCTGATGCTTAAATCCCTTAGCGAAAGTAGCTGAGTTCCTGTATTTTTGAAGATTATATCATACGAAGTCTGATAATTCTCCAATATTTTCCATGTCTGGATAATCCTGAAGGTGTCGGAGCCTGACGAAAAGTCTCTTGTAAGTTCAAAAGAACCCTGTGCCGGCTTTGCCGTTTTTGTTTCCTTCAGAGTCCATTGGTCATTTGCGGATACAGCCAGAGCGTCAAGACTGCTGTCGAGCGTGATGTTTTTCTT
Organism: Lentisphaerae bacterium GWF2_45_14; assembly: GCA_001804785.1. GTDB lineage: Bacteria > Verrucomicrobiota > Lentisphaeria > Victivallales > GWF2-45-14 > GWF2-45-14. The sequence goes on along the minus strand of MHBG01000002.1, from coordinate 1,563 downwards.
GCGGTCGTCGTCCCTGAAATATTTTTTAAGGGTTACTGATGAGAGGGCGCCGCTGTTCGGGTCTATTGAAAGAGCTATAAAGTCATTTGCCACCTGTTGCAGGGGAAGAGATGGGATGGCCGCAGGTGTGGTTTCAGCAGGGGGAGCAATCGGCTTTTTTGTGATAGCTTCGCTGCTTTCAGTCCGCTGTTGCGGCTGGCTGGCAGTTGTTGTCTGCGGTTTTATCAAAGGTCTTGGCTGTTGTTTCGGCTGGAAGAAGTATGGCCAAAGCAGGAGTACGATCATGCATATTGAAAGAAGAATGATTGTTTCTTTGTCAAATTTCACCAGAGTTTCCTTACTGTTTTATTTAATGATTTCTGTTTTTCTTAAAATCAGGGCCGGGTACCGGATCGTAACCGCCCTTGCAAAAAGGCTGACAACGCAAAAGCCGCCACGTAGTGAGTCTTGATCCTTTGAACGCGCCGTAACGCCTCACGGCTTCAATGGCATACTGCGAGCAGGTTGGGGTGAATCGACAACAGTCTGGCAGCCATGGGGCTATTAACCTTCTATAGAGCCACAGCATCAGGAGAATAAAACCGGATGGCGAGAATGAAAAATTCAATCTGTCGTCAAACGTGCTTTTTTCAGCAGCCGTTGAAATGACATTTGAATTTCCTGTTGCTTTCTCCCCTTCATTCCCTGTCTGGGGATAAGCACCATGTGACATATTGCTATGTCCGGTTTCAAAAGTCTGAAGGATTCCCACAGAAGCCTGCGGGCCCTGTTGCGAATCACTGATTTTTTGCTGAATTTCTTTCCGCATACCACTCCGCACCGGAGCCTGCCGTCCGGAGACCCGGACACCGAAAGCACACAATCGCCGGAGACATACCTCGTACCGTGTTCCCTTACCTGTTCGAACTCGGATTTCAGACGCAGTTTGTCAGTTTTATTCAAGCTGTACTTCAATGAGCAAACCGCCCCGGAACGGATACTGAATGTCCCCGTTCCCATGCTGAATTAATGTTCATGCGCGACACAGACGGAACTTAAGAAAAAGAAACGTCTCTGACTCCGGTAAACCCTTTTTAATATTTTCCCCGCGGCATTACGATCAAAGCGCCAACCTTACGCGGCCTTTGCGGCGGCGGCTACTGAGGACGGCCCTTCCGCCTCTTGTTGCCATTCTGGCCCTGAATCCGCATTTGCGACTGCGTTTAATCTTCGATGGCTGATAAGTTCTTTTCATATCAGTCTTCCTCTCTTTGCTTTAACTTTACTTTATAAGATGTTATACCGTTATTCCGAAAAAAGCAAATCCCCTGACTCCGGGATTCCGCTGAATTCCCAAATCAATATAAAACGAGCTGACAAGATATATCAGCTTTTGTCTTATTCAAGCCTTTCTGCGAAAATTTCAAATATTAAGGCGTACTTAATCAACGCGATGATGCCGCCAAAAGTCATTTTGGTGCGACAAGCTCAATAAATTCTAATATCTATTACCTTATATGGGTTGACTTTCCCTCGTGTTCCTGTGTTGTTGTTCCGGACTATGAAACGTTTTCTTGTCCAGGT
>MHBG01000001.1 GCA_001804785.1 Lentisphaerae bacterium GWF2_45_14 | reverse complement strand
GGGCATCTGAAGGAAATGTCACTAAGATAAGGTTTCATTTTAAGCGGCCTTTCTGTGTTCAGGGTAGCTCTCCCTTGCTTTCTTCATCTTCGGAAAACGCTGTTCCGTTCGTTTGACGACTCTCGGTTCCGAGCGTCCAGGTCTTAGCGGAACTGTATTCTCGGCAAGCAGGTCAAAAAATGTCCCCATAAATACACGTTTGGACATACCCGGGGTTCTCAATAAGACGATGCGCATCCACTCTTCCGCAAGCGCCGCTGCTGATTTAAACGAAATCATTGTTGCTTGAATACCAGCAATTTGCGCCGCTTCACGCATCACTGAACTCAAAATCTGCACCGAAATAAGAATTTTCAGAGAACACCTGGATTATCAAGTCAAAATATTTCCAAAACTATATGAAGTAAATATTAGTTATTTTTTGCCCTCAATGTCATGTCCCCCTTACAACATGCACACCTTCCGCTGTTTCATGGATGATTAAGAATCTCCAGACACCTGAAATCATGCCCTTTTACTTTAAGCTTGAATTTATTTTGCAGTGAGTGGACTTCTTCTCCTGTTTCTGCATCAATAATCCTGGAAGGCTCTATAGCAAATGCTGAAAAGTCAAGATTTACTTCTAAATCCTGCTCTTTCTTATTCAGGTTAGAAATATACAAGAGAACAGCTTTCCCCGGTCGTACAAAAAAGCTTGCTTTTACATCTGTGGGGATACCTGAAACAGCCGCATTATTTTCTTTCTGCCAATATCCATAAAACCTTGAATCTTCTGTTGCTATTCCAAATTTAAGCTCTATGTCTCTGAATTTCTGTAGCAATTGCGGTATACACAATATCTGCCATGTATTCAGATCAAAAAGCTTCAGCATGGCAAGCATTGACCTGTTGTTTTCCACAGTATTGTCGGAGACTGTTCCGCCATGCGCAGAACCCCATTGCGGAAGCCACATTATATTTACCCCCCAGGCGCCTGCTGCGGCATTTTCGACTCGCGGCAGATCCCAGTAGGCAATGAAATCCAATCCTCTTGTCCCGCGTTCAGCGCAAAGACTTATATCCGCGAATGAATAAAGCGCCGGAATCATTGCCGTGGAATGTACAAGGATATCAGGGAAATGCCTGCCGTATTTCTGGAATATCGATTGAACTCGTTTATCGAGTTCCCTCATTTCAAACAGATGCAATCCTGGCTGTATTTTGCCATCGTCCTTCTTGTAGCCGCAATTCTCATGAGCAAACTCTGTACATGGAACGGAATAATTCTCATCCCAGTAAATTCCGCCCAGTTTAGGATTTTCTTTTACGAGTTTATCTATTTTAAATACCATATAGTCTATTCTTTCGGGATAGAGGCATGCTCCGGGAGCAAAATAATCATCAGGATCAAGCCCATATTTTTTTGTTGGAATGTTGGAAAAGCTGTTATAGGACACTTCAGGGTTGCTATGCCAATCATTGTAGAAATACTTGAAAACATCGTCTCCAAGAGGAAGATAAGACTTGCATATATAGAAAAACACTGGCCGTTTACCGAGGTGGTTCACATAAGAGATATACTTGTCAAAAAGGAAACTGTCTTTTATTGAGAGTCCGCCTCCATACTTATCTGTAAATGATGATTCGCCAAATCCCTGTACTGAATAATCAAAATAATTCATTCCTGTCTTTTTTTGTCGCACAGGTGTTGCTGCCAGTCCGAAGCTTATTTTAATCGGCTGTTTTGCTTCAGGCGCTTTTGCAATGAGATTTATTATTACGGTCGAAGAGTCTTTCTCGCGTGCTATTTTATATGACGGGTTCTCTGAGGAGGAAATCCAGCCCCTGTCATTATTGGCAAACCATGATATTCCGTAAATATTGTTTCCAAATGTCAAATACGGAAGAAAGTCATTCGCATATCCAGTGTTTTTTATATTTTCACTTGTCCATATAATCCCGTCTTCTTTAGGAAAATAGAGACTGCTGAAAACTCGCGCGCCTTTGGGTATGTAGATAAATCCAGGCGTCCATACAGGCACTGAATTATCAATATATTGCCCCTCTTCTGGATAGCAGCTTATCCACAGATCGTTAGCGACCCCCATTCCTGAATTATGGAAGTATTTCAAGTTCCGAAAAGGAATCCGGAAGGAAATCTGCGGAAGGACGAAATCAGATTCAGGGACTATCTCAAAATCATAAAAAACAGTCCCGTCATATTCAATTTTTCCATTCGCAATTATTTTAAATGCCGGAAAAAGAGTTTCCCCTGTGAAAGATATTGATTCCTCCGATATCCTGCTGAATTTCAATTCTCCATTTCTGCCGTAATGGACAGATCCGTCTTTCATGCATGTAAAAGCAATAGGCGCGGTAAGAACATTCTCATTCTGGCTTATAATCTGTTCAGGAAGCCCCGAACCAGCAAGTATATACCTGCGTCCCCAGCATGATATTGCGTTAACTTTTATACTGAGCGGAATAAAGGGTTTCAGGATTTCCTTCCCTTTGCCGATATTATTATTCATCCATGGAAAATTTTTGATTTCTATATAATCGGAAAGGTGCTCGATACAGTTGTTTTCTTTGTCGAAAATGTCAGCGTTTATAAAATATTTTCCCTCATCGGACGAAGAAAACTTAGCAAACGCATATATTTTATTTTCTGATGTAACTATATCTGACTCTGTATTTTTTTGTAGGAGGCGTCCTTCTTTAAAAATTGAAAAATCAATTCTTGAGATCCCGCGACCCGCAGAAGAATTTATAATAACCCCTATTTTATGTTGCGAAGGATAGTAAGCTATCCTGCTGCCTTCATCTCTCGATTTCGGTGTAGCAAGCATGTCAAAATTGACTTTATGAGACACTATTATATTTTTATCCGCAGAATTAAGAGAGACAGCGAAATCACCAAAAGTTCCGGCTTTTGAAGCGGTAGAGAAGGAAACAGACTCTATTCCCGCAGGAGACAGCGAAATTTTACGTTTTTCCGTTTTCTGAATTTTTTCTGTATCCGCTGAAAAGCTCAGGTCAAAATTCTGCTTTTGGGGATTTGAGCTAAAAAGAGTCATGGACATACTTAGATTGCCGCCATCCATGATTCCGGCTTCTTCCCAGAAAACGGCAGGAGCGCCATTCTCGATCTTGCACAGTACCATTTTATCGTAATCAAAATAGCCAAACCCTGTCAAGTTCAGTGCTTCTGCCGGGTTAGAAAGGTTTTTGCATATATTGAGCCCGAATTCTTTCCCTGCGGAAATTCCGACTTCGTCCAGAGGAATTGCGATTTCAAGGATCCAGATATTGTTTTCAAATTTTGAAACAGCCATTAATCCTCGGCAGTCCCAGTTTTTATTTACAGGCATACGGATTCCATCAATAGTCCGCTGGTCAAAAACAGTTGCCGCCGCATTGAATATGAACTGATATGCGAGGTGCGGCTTTTTATTTCCGGGATAAGGATTTATATGAATTTCAAAAGAATCATCCATCCATACGTTTCCATCTCTCTGCGATATTTTCGACTTGATTGTATCGCATTGGGTCTTCAGGCAGATAAGCAGATTCTTACCGTCTGAACTAAGATAAAAATCCGACTGGCGCTTTGCCAAATTAGCGCCGGGGCTGACAAACCCCGCATTGGTCCCCGATGCATCAATCCATTCACTCCGTGAAAAATCTCCGTCAATTCTAATATTGTTGTGCGCAACGGGAATTGTATATACTATAGGACGATATTCTTTATTCACGTTGCGCAATTCTGCTTTCAGATCGTCGATTACAACGTTTGATCCTGCAATCTCCAGGACAAAGGCCGTCACAAGAGGACCACCCAATCTTGGCAATGTTGCTTCCGCTGTATATTTTTGCCAATCGCCGCTGGTTTTAACATTCATAATTTCCATTATATGATTTACGACCTTGTTAGACGGAGGCCCCATATATTCCCTAAGCCTGAGTGTCAAATTACCGCCTTTTCCTTTAGCCATAAGAGAGATACGAACTTTTTTATTATTGACATTTTCAAATATTCTTTTTGAGACAATCCGTCCGTCGAGAAGGAGGCTGTATTTCCCAAATCTTTCATTCATATTTAATGAATTATTTACAATTCCAGAGATACTACCATTAGCGTCAGCCCTCTCTTCGAGTTCCCATCCATCCGGAAGCATCCTGTTCTGAACATTCCATCCGGATGGAATCTTGTCAGATACCGACCACTTTTCAAAATCCCCATATAAAAGTTCATCTTCGGAATCAGATGATATCATAGGCATTTTTCCCGCCGGGCTCCGGGGTGTCGCGGAAAGTCTTTCAGCTGCTTTTTTCATTTCCTTCTCTTTAATTTCCGATTTCGGGCAAGTTGTTATTTCCAGCATGGGATCGTCGACATCCACCTGCCCTTCAATTGAAATATTGCACATGAGGAAATACTCAGATTCGTCTGGTATATAGGCATAAGAAAATTCCTGCCATTTATCTTTATCAAGAGTCCTGAAAGGAGCGTGTCTTCCGGCAAGAAGAAACCACTGGCCGTTTTTGCCGTATCCCTGAAAGCCGACACTTATTCTTCCTTCACCTCTAGCCCATACGTTAAATGTATATTTTTTATTCCTGAATACTGGATAACGGAAAACATCAAAAACTATCATACAATCGTTTTTTACGCCTGGAGATTTCTCAAATTTTAATCGAAGAAATTTTTCACCATTTCGTGCTTTTTCTTTTTCATAACTTACTTCTGCATCTCCCGGGTAAGCTCCATTTATTGCCCATAAAAGGCCATGCCAGTTGCCAAGCTTACCAGGCATGCTACGCTCAAAACCGTTATCTTTAATAAAATTATCATTCCCTGCACACAGACAAGAAATAAGACCTAAAAAGACCAATGTGATACTACTTTTTATAAACATTACGTGACTCCTATTAAAATTTATTGAACGATTTAATTAGACCCTGACCAGGGATAAAGCGAATCTCCTGTGGAGTCATTTCGCCATGGCAAATTTTTGGAACTAAGCCATTGCACATGTCCGTCCACAAAAAATACATTTGTCCCTCCACCATGCCTTCTCGAAGGTTCAGACTCCGGACCGCCGGCATTACCGACCGAGTAGTAAGAAATGACCTGACTGTCCGCCAAGTACAGCAGCAATGACGGAGATTTAGGCGAGTATAATTTGAAAAGGCCTCTGGATGAATCTTTTTGCCAGGAGACAGTAGAGATCGCAATACGGTTATTGATCCCGAAATTCACGGCAGGAACTGTAGTAGGAATGGGTTCTCTTTCCGAAGGGCATTTAAAAATACCGAAAGCTTCACATTTGACCCTATATTTCCAATTCAGATACCCCAGGCTTCTGTAATCATCATACTGGGTTAAAATCAAAACCCATGCAGTTTTCACATCAAAGCCATAATAGTTATAATATGACCCAAGGCTCCAGCCATTGTAGTCATCAGCATATGCGAAAAATCCAGCAGTTCCTACCTGGCGCATATTCCCCTGGCATTGTATACGCTTAGCCATTTCCCGCGACTTACCCAAAGCCGGCATAAGAAGGGAGGCCAATATTGCTATTATAGCAATTACAACCAGCAATTCAATGAGCGTAAAATCCCAAAGTTCACGGAGTTTTGATTGGACTCTCATAAGACACATCTCCTTTTTGATCCATTATAATTCATCAGGGCAGGTTCCTCAAGTAGTCTGTGACTTTTCTGATCGCTCCGGGGGCGGGATATTTATTGTTTTCGTATTCGATATTGATATAGCCTTTGTAACCGTAATTCTTCATCACGTTCCAGCAGCCTACGGTGTCGACATTGCCTTCTCCGATAAGTGTGGGCCGGTAATACCTGCCGTCGGACATTTCACGGAATCCTTCTTCCGGATGATCGATAATGTCCCAATCCTTGAAGTGCGCATGTACCACGTAATCAGCGCATTTTTTAAATGAATCCACCGGGTTCTCTCCGGTTGCCGCATTCCCGTTGTCATAGGTAAGGCGGAGTTGCGGAATTTCGCGCAGTGCTTCAAAAAAGTCATCTGATGTTATAAAAGGACTGAATTTGCCGGGGAAGTTTTCAACGGTCAGAATAAGTCCTGCGTCATCTGTCAAGACTGCCACTTCTTTTAAGGCATCAATCCATTCCTTACGGTAAGCGAGACGGTCGATAGTGTCGGCTCGTGAAGGAGTCGGGATCATCACAAGAGGAGCGCCGAGAGCCACGGCGTCCTGAATGGACTTTTTCGCTTCATCCAGCCAATCGTTTTCGCGTCTGACGAATTTTTGAAGAAAGAACGTATGCGCGGCAACTTCCAGGCCCGCGTCATCGGACATCTTCTTCAGCTCCTTCGGATCGCGTCCGTAAGTCGTTATCCAGTCGATGCCTTCGAGCCCGCAGTCAACGGCTGTCTTGATAAAATCTTCCACTTGATAACCGACCTGGCGCGCCATCGTATAAGTCATCATGCAAAGCTTCATTGCGGTCAATTCTCCCACATGCTGTTGATTGATTCGACTTCTTTTTCGACGATTTCCTGTCCGCCTTCCGGACCGACGGGAGTGCTGGCAATAAATGCGCCGTAGCTTCCGCCTTTCATTGCGCGTTCGGTTGGAAGATAAGTCCCTTCTCCTGCAAGCTGGACGATAAATGTCTGCAACGCTTTGCTGCGTGATTTAATGCGGAGCCCGAAATCCAGGAAATATTCGAAGCGGTTGCTGCACATGGCGATATCACCGATGCGTAACGAATGAAGTTCGACCGGCATCGTGAGATTCTCGCCGCGTTTCTGTTCTTCGTAAAGATCGATAACCCGTTGGTTAAAGCCGATTCTTCTATATGCTGATGAATAAGGAACGGAAGACGGCTCCTGATCTTTCAATTCCTCAAGTCTTACTTTCCATGCGGCGACTTCAGACATTGCTGTTTCCAAATCCTCTTCAGTCGCACGGCGGCGCGTTAATGCAATGTTGTCAACTTTATGGGCAAATTCCACGCTGTCGCGAATGTCCTTTGATGCCAGCGGAAGAACCTCGTCCACTGCGGCGGCAATCTTGTCGGCAATGTCCTGACGGCGCGCCATATTGTACTCGTTTCCATAGCCCTTAAGTTCAAGTATTCTGGCATCGGACTGACGGTTCACCATTATGCGCGGCGACTGGTCGCCCGCGGCGGCGCACTGCGCCAGTACAAACAGATCCTTTCCGTGACGTTTGCGTATTTCCTGCCTGGTCTCATGCCAGTAGTCGGCCGACACAAAGTACGCGCTTTCAGTACATTGCGACGGACACGGCACATTGACGATCATTCCTGTAAGCTTATGCTTTACGTCATAAGCAAAGAGCATGTCAACCCCGTGATCTTCATAACCTTCGATATGCGAAAAATTCGGATCGTCGCTTTTTCCGTACATTACAGTGTTGCCGTTAAAATAGGAAACTCGCCTGTTGAAACCGACGACCGCATGGCCTTTTCCCCAGCTCAAGGCGCCAGGCCTGCGAGCTTTCCAGGCTCTGACCGCGGCACTGCTGATTTTTTCGATCAAAAGATTACCGTAGCTTTCTTCAGACATGACGTCATCGTCAAGCGGCGGACGGCTCGAAAGTACGACTCCCGGCTGATCCGGCGCCGTATGCGTATGCGTAGCACTGATAAAGAATTTGTTCGCATCGAAATCAGGAATTTCAGTTGCAAGAACCTTGCGGCAGCCATCTGTAACATAATTTGAAATTCCTACCGCATCGAGAGATACGATTATCGCCTGATCCGACTTGCCTTCAGCTTCCAGAGCAAGCGCCGTAGTCATTAACGGGTCTCGTATTTCCTTGGTCAATCTTACATGGAACTGACCGCGCAACGAAACGTTTTTCCCGTAAGGAGTAACATCCTCCTGCCCCCAGCCAACAAGAATTTTTCCGGCATTCATAATCTTTTTACCTTATTTAAGTATCTTTTCAGGGTCAATACTGTTGATATTATCAAAGACCTTCGTAACCGCGTCTGCGACTTTTTCCGCTATGTCGAGTCCGTTCGGAGCGCGCAGTGTCTTTACTATAGATATATGACATTTACTGTAACGCAAGGCGTTCGGGAATTCTTCAGGTATATAATTTACTCCTTCGTCCGCGCCCGGGATGCTCCACGGATAACCGTTGCCGTATGCGTTTTTAGCTCTGAACACTGTCATTTCCGGCAGGATAAACCGCTGCCAGACACAGGCGTTGACACCTTCCGCTGCAATAGCTCTACAGACGGCGTCGCGGAAGCGGACTCTAGCTTCCACATCCGTTGATATTCCAAGCGCATCGAAATCGACGCGCAGATTGTAGTTGTACCAGTTATGAACGCAGCCTTCCGGTTCGTAAGGTTGGAGCATCCCCTTGATGCCGTTGAGGTTCTCATAAAGATAATTTCCGTTGGCGCGGAGCATTTCAAAATATTTGTCATATTTCGCAAGCTGTCCGCGAGCGAAAGCTGCGGTAAGTTCGTTGTTGCGGTACATCCAGCCCAGCGCGTAAGCGTGAAAATCGCGCGACTGCTCGGGGCGGGCGGTTTCGCCGAAACTCCAGAGCTTGCAGGCATTGTTGTAAATATTTTCATCGTTGGTAACGAAGATGCCGCCTTCGCCGCAGCTCAGACACTTGTTCTGATTCAGAGAAAACGCCGCGCAGTGTCCCATCGTCCCGGCCTTTTTGCCCTTGTACATTGCTCCGTGCGCCTGGCACGCGTCCTCGATAACATAGAGATTATGACGCTTCGCTATATCCATAATCGCATCCATGTCGGCGCAAAGTCCGTGCAGATGAACAACTACTATTGCTTTGGTTCTCGGAGTTATCGCGGCCTCGATCTTTTTCGGGTCGATGAGAAAGGTATCGAAATCGATATCTACGAATATCGGAATAGCGTCATGGTGGAGAATGCACGTTGCACTGGAACTCCATGAGTATGAAGTTACAAGAACATGGTCGCCAGCGCCGATTCCGCAACCCGCGATACCCATGTGAAGGGCGGCGGTTCCGCTGTTTGTGAACACCGCAAACTTGTTGCCGTTCCATTCGGCGAACTCTTTTTCGAATGCAAGGCTGTGCTTTCCGCGAGTTTGATTTGCAGCATAGAGCGCGTCGAGTACCAACGCTTCGTCGCTTTTGTCTACGGGCGGCCAGTTTTTAACTTCGCCGTCCTGGAGAGTTTTCGGTCCGCCATATATTGCAAGCTCTTTCATAATCATCCCTTTCTATTACTTGTTCTGAGTATATTCTAAATCCTGCGGGATAGTCTGTCAGGGCCGATAGCGGGTAAAATTTTGTCAATACAGGTAATTTCTTGCGGTCAGTGATACTTGCAGGGGGAAATGCCAGTGCGGCGTTTGAAAACCTTGGAAAAATAATTGCTGTCCTCATAGCCGACCATCCTCGCGACATCGGCCACAATATAACGCCCGTCGGAGAGGAGTTTTTTGGCTTCGTTGACGCGGGCTTCCGCCAGGTAGTCAATGAGCGAAAAATCGCTTTCGCTGCTGAACGTGCGTGAAAGATAAAACGGGCTGACTTTGAGATGCTCCGCGACATCTTCGAGGCGTATGGGATTTCTAAAAAATCTGTCAATGTACTTCTTTGCATTCTGGACGAGCTGCATCTGCCTGCTCTTTTCATTTTTATCTTCCGGGCATGACGCATCGCGGTAGAGCAGCGATAAAATATTCGCCAATCGGCTGTTAGCTACGATCCGGTCTATTTCTCCGGAACCGGTATCAAGCCGCATGACATCGAAAATCCTTCTGACCTCAATGTTGTTTTGAGATGTGAGAAGGAATTCATTATTTACTTTACTGAAAAAATTCTCCGAATGCGCCCAGTTAAATTGAATGAAAAAGATATCAAGCTCGTCGTCAGGAGCAAAAACATCTTTATGTTCCGTTCCCGATTTATTGAAAAGCGTATTGCCGGGCTTTGCCGCATATTTGCGCCCGTCCTCATATGTAAGGACGACTTTGCCTTTCAAAATGTGGAGCAGTTCATGATTGCAGCTATGATGAAACCTCATCGCCCAGATGGAGTCAAAGACCATGCGGCTCATGCTTATTATTTCCGGCAGAGTGCTGAATTTCATGATTATCCTTAATGGAATTTCTGAAATATATTAGAATCCCGGGAAATAAAAAAACAAGCAGACATGGTCTTTTTTATGCTTACCTTATCAGGCTTTCCATGATGTAGAGGTCGAGTTCCTCGTAGTCGCGTTCTGCCCTGAGCTTTTCTATTTTTTTATGGTCGAGAGAGCGGCTCACGTCAAGCAGCTTGAGAAAAATAGTACGGCTGTTCGAAAGATGCTTCGTTGAAACTTCGAGTTTCTGAGTGCGCATGGCCTTCACGTCGAGTCCCACCCATTCGCCGTTATTGCCGAAGCCGTGTTCGTCGAGTACCCGCACCTGATTCAATGCGCGGCGCAAGTCAACGCTGCCGAACGACTTATCCTGGTCGAACTTCATCCCGTTCTGGTCGTTGAGATGGACGCTCCACAGTTTTCCGTGTGCCATCGAATAACCCATTTCGTCGGAGGGATCAAGTCCGGCAAGAAGTGCATGTGCGCTTTCGATAAGGCATCCGACTCTGTCAGGAGAATTCGTCATCAACCCGAGAGCGATTGCGTGTCCGATGGTAGGGATATAGGTATGATCCATAGGCTCGTTCGGTTTTGATTCAATCATTATTCTAATGTCCTTGTCGTAGTCGAGCATCATCTGGACGGCCTCGGCAATCCTCGTCACGGCAAGGAAAGAATCTTTTGCTTCGCGAATGTAGGTTCCTTCACGAGCGAGCCACAGAACTATATTCTTTGTTCCCAGGGCTTTAGCGATATCGACACAACGCCGGCTCCGTTCCAGGGCATATTCGCGGCAGGCCGGATCATTGCTGGTGTAGCCGCCATCGATTGTACGCGGGTCTTCCCAGAGGCGCGGGGCAACGAATTCCGCCGTAAGCCCATGCGTATCAAGCTTGTCTTTTACGGACTTTGCCTCGCGGACGATCTGCTCTGGCGTGAGATTGTTCATGCCGGGAACCGCGTCGTCGTCGTGAAACTGCACGCCGTCGAAACCCAGCTTTTTATACATTGCAAGTTTTTCATTGAAAACGATTGTCTCCCTGACCGCCGGACCGAACGGGTCGGCTCCTTCGTGAATGTTCCACGGACCGAACGAGAACCTGAATGTTCCTGACATGACAAACCTCCATTTTTCTGTTTTTTAGGATGATATCATTTGCTTCTTCTTTAATGATTATAGTATTTAAGAGATTTCAAAACCTTGACAATATTGCGAAAAAACAGTACAATATTCCAAAATATATCGAGGAGTGATTTTGAAAGCGGTAAAAGCCTACAGCAAAGATTTTTTCAACCCGGACACGCATCCGATAAGGGTGATAAAAATCCACGGAAACACGTCTCCCCAGCACGATGGAGACCTGACCGGCATCAAGCATTTTCACGACTTCGCGGAACTTGTCATAATCACCGAAGGCTACGGAATTCACTGGATCGACGGGACGGAATATCCCGTCGCAGCCGGGGATGTATTTCTTCTGCAAGGAAAAACGGAACACTACTTCAAGGAGCGGCATAATCTGGTGCTTTACAATATCATGCACGACAGTTTCCGGCTGAGACAATACCTGAAAAATCTTCAGACCGACGCCGGTTACAACGCGATGTTTTTACTGGAGCCCAGCTATCGCAAACGGCATAAATTCAGGAGCCGCCTGCACGTGGAACGCAAGTCACTCGCACACATCGAATCCGTAACGCAACACATGCTCGCTGAACAAGATACGGGAAACAGCGGTTATGACACCCTGCTTCTCTGCATGCTGCTGGAACTCATTGTTTTCTTTTCCAGAGAATATTCGAAGGTTAAAATTCCGCAGGTACAGGCGTTATATCGAATGGGAAAAGTAATCGGTAAACTGGAAACGGCATATTTGAAAAACTGGAGCATTGCCGAGCTTTCCAAGTTGGCGGGAATGTCCAAAAGCAGCCTGATGACAGCGTTTAAAGACGCCACCGGCCACACGCCCGTTGATTATCTTATAAGGATACGCCTGCAGAAAGCGGCAGAACTCCTGATGAATACGGATTTACCAATATCGGAAATAGCCCCGGTCTGTGGATTCTGTGATTCTAACTACCTGACGCGCCAGTTCAAAAAAGTCTATTCCGCAAGCCCCCGCGAATATCGCAAAAATAATTCGTAATCTTGGATAACCTTGTTATCGCCGGCTTCTGTATACCGATGGAGAAACGTCCGTTTTATGCTTGAACTGTTTACTGAATAAATATATATCACTGTAGCCGGAAAGAGCTGCTATTTCAGTTATCTTCAAATTTGTGCATCTCAGAAGATATTTTGCTTTTTCTATTCTCACTTTTATAAGGAAATCCATGAACGGTATACCGCAAGACCTTTTGAAAACTTTGGAAAAATAGTCCCTGCAAAATCCGGCGTCCGCGGCAATGAGTTTCAAAGAATGGTCTCTTTCGGGGTATTCGAGGATTTCTGTTTTTAGCCGTTCTATCATTAAGCTGAGTTTCGAAATATTATGATTAAAATCAGTCTGAATATTGTCGTAGCTGAATATTTCGGCAAAGGCAGAATTCAGCCACAGTTCGGATTCTTCCTTGTTGCCTTCGATGAAACGCAGAACAACCCTGTCCAAAATGCTTTCAAAAAACTGGATATGGATATGATGGACAATCCCGGGATGCTCCATTCGCTGCTGGCCTTTCTTAGAGACGGAATTCTTAAAACGCACCAGGAAGCCAAACGCAACGGCGACCTTTCGCTTGCGGACCATTACAACCAGGCCATGCCTTACAGCCTTGAACTCGAAGACCCGGCCCCGGTCGCCCGAAATGTTTCGAGAAAACAGCTCTGGCATTTTTCCGCGGCTCAGGAATATACTTGCGTTTCGCCTGAAATGCAGGATGAATTTCTGTTGAAATACCAGATGCCTATCTTTGAAAAATACGGATTGATCGCATACGGATGCTGCGAAGACCTCACGAATAAAATCAAAATACTTAGAAAAATTCCCAATCTCAGGCGTATTTCAGTTTCTCCATTTGCGAATCTGGAAAAATGCGCGGAGCAGATAGGACTTGATTATGTCATGAGCTACAGGCCGAGCCCTGCGGATATGGTTTCATATTCTCTTGATGCCGAAAGGATTAAGAGAATACTCAGGCGTGATTTGGAGATATGCAGGGGACATTATTTCGACATTACGCTGAAAGACGTCGAAACAGTCGAATGCTATCCGGACAGAGTATCCAGATGGGTAAATATTTTGAAAGATGTTCTGGCAGAAATATAAACAAAACTAGTTGTCGGCCTCGATAATCTCAAGGTAGAGTTCGGCGGCTTCCCTTGACTTTCTGTCCGCTTCTGATTCACCGGTCAATGCAAAATCATCCTGCGTTTCAGGAATGAGCATATCGGAATTTTCATCGAGCGGTTTATTTTCGGCGGTCAAGTTTTCCTTAGCCGCTGGCTCTATCCCTGCCTCTTTCACAAGCTGATTATAAAGCTCCGGATTTGTATGCTAGTTCTCCCATGCGGATTGTTCTTTCAGTGTGTCGTTTAAAAGCTTATCGGCTCTCTTGCCAACTGATACGTCCATCTTCTCGGAGCGGACAAAGGAAGCGTAATCGCTTATGTCGCCCTGCTCGTCTCTGATATTGATAAGCACACCGTTACGCTTTGCTTGATTTGCGGTTACTCCGTCAGCTTCACGGTCAACGATTGCATTCACGGACTCGACCTTGCTATCCCGTGCAAGCTTATACCTGTGGTGTCCGTTGACGACAAACTTTTTGCCGTCCCTGTCTTCCCATGCATAAAGGTTTCCTGCTGTCTTCGGGTCAAATTCGCCGCCGAGCTGATTGCTTTCATCGACACCTGTCTTCTTGTCTGCCTTGCTCTTGAACTGGAAACGAGCCGGATCAATATTTAAATCCGTCATCTTTACAGATTCAACCGTATGGCTTCCCTTTGCCCCGACAACGTTTTCCGCGTCCGTACTGGTTCCTGCCCTGCGCTTATATTCCGCAAGAGATTCAACCGCGCTTGCTCTGAGTTCGCCGAGATTGTCAAATAATACTTTTGCTTCCGGCGTTCCAATTCCATTCAGCTTTGAACGAACCATCCGAACAAATTCATCCAGCGCCTTAATAAATTTCTGACCCATTCCGGCCTGTTTTGCTTCTGCCTTAGTGGTAACTTCTTTCCAGAATTCGGGATCGTTCCAGAACTGCGCGAAAGTGTCCGCGTTGAATTCCGTTTTCCCGTCTCCGCGTTCCCCGTAAAGTCCCTGCGCCTTGCCCGCTTCGGCATTGCCTTCCTCCGTCAATCCTTTGTCGAAAAGCGTATCGAATTCCGTGAAAAATATCGAAAACGCTCGGGAATTGAAGGGCTGTTCGGGAGGCTGAAATAAACGACAGTTCTGAGACGTTTGCGAATCAGGGGCAAAGTAGCGGTATTCAACAACATATATTTGATTTTGACAGGCCACAACATCATGCAGATGGCAAAGTTTTATAAAATGAAACCCGTCCAGGAACAAAAAATCTTTATACAATCACTTCAAACAGGCTTTGGGGTGAAATCTTTCTCCTTGCAACGATGCTTCGCACTTCTTGAGAACTTACTCGCGGCATAAATCGAGTATGAGCCGATGTATTCCAGTTGGCAAGGTTTT